>CAHJWV010000506.1 GCA_903643055.1 Burkholderiales bacterium
GACGCTCTTCCGATCTATTTGTGGCTGGTGCCGAATGCGCCGCATCACCCGAACGGCGACTTCGGCATCAGCGCCGACGGGCTGGCTTCCACCGACGCGACCCCGCGCTTCACCTGGGCCAGCGTGGGTTTGTTTCGCTCGGAGATGGTGGCCTCGGTCGCGATCGGCGACCGCCTGCCGCTGACGCCGCTGCTGCGTGCAGCTTCGGCCGAGGGGCGGCTGAGCGCCGAACGCTACGACGGGCCGTGGACGGATGTCGGTACCGTCGAGCGGCTGAATGCGCTCAATGCGGGTTGGGCTGACCGTGAGGGCAGCGGTTGACCTCGATCGACACGTGCGCCAGCGGCGTGAACGGCGCCAGGCGCTCGCGGTAAACCGACGGCGCGAGCGGCGCATCGGCAACCACGCTGACGACGGCGGCGAACTTGTCGCGCCCGACACGCCACAGGTGCAGATCGGCCACCTTCGCATCGCCATCGGATTCGAGCGTGTCGCGGATCTGGCGCGTCAGCGGGTGGTCCATTTCCCGATCGAGCAGCACCGCCGCCGACTGCTTCATCAAGCCGACCGCCCACACGCCGATCACGGCGGCGCCCATCAGCCCGACCAGCGGATCGAGCCACACCCATCCGAGCCACAGTGCCGCAGCCAGTGCGCCGATCGCGAACACCGAGGTCAGCGCATCGGCCAGCACATGGACGTAGGCGGCACGCAGGTTCAGATCCTGACCGCCGGCTTGCGGGGCGTGTGCATGTGAGTGGGGGTGAGGATGCCCATGTGAATCGTGACTGTCATGTGGCTGATGCGGGTGCGGATCAACATGCGGGTGCTCATGCCCGTGCGCCTTGGCATGAGCTTCATGAAGGCCATGGGCCGCCTGCATGTCAGGCCCATGCCCTTTCGGTCCATGTGAATGCCCAGCGTGATCGTGGCCGCCGTCCGCGCCATGCAGCAGCCACGCCGACACCAGATTCACCACCAGCCCGGAGACCGCAACGATCAGCGCCGTCTGCGCCGAGATCGCCTCGCTGCGCCACAGCCGGCCGACCGATTCGAACACGATGCCCAGCGACACCAGCCCCAGCACCACGGCGCTTGTGAAGCTGCCCAGCACCTCGATCTTCCAGGTGCCGAAGGCATAGCGCGAGTCGCCGGCATGGCGGCGCGCCAGCGCGTACGAGACCGCCGCCACGCCCAGCGCCAACGCATGCGTACCCATGTGCCAGCCATCGGCCAGCAAGGCCATCGAGCCCGTCCACCAACCGGCGCCGATCTCGACCACCATCGTCAACAGCGTGATCGCCAGCACCCAACGCGTGCGCTGCTCTCCCTGCCGGTTGCCCACATCAAAAACATGGCTGTGCTGCCAGGGCCGCAGGTCGTGGGAATGGCTGGTCATGGGGCTGCGTCGGTGGAATCAATCGTGTTGTCGATCGGCGTCGGCCTAACTGGCCAGCGTGGCGGTGGCTTCGTCGATGCGCGCCAGCACCTCGGGCGTCAGTTTCGGCGTGAGTTCGAGGGCGCCGAGGTTGTCTTGCAGCTGCGCGAGCTTCGAGGCGCCGAGGATCACCGTGCTGACGCGCGGGTTGTGGTTGGCCCAGGCGATGGCCAACTGGGCCACGTTGCCGCCCAGGTCGCGCGCGATCGGCTCCAGCAGCGCGACGGCTTCGTTCTTCGCTGCATCGGTCAGCCCTTTGACGAGAAAGCCCATGCCGTCGAGCGAGCCGCGGCTGCCGGCCGGCACGCCCTGGCGGTATTTGCCGGTCAGCAGCCCGCTGGCCAGCGGGCTCCAGGTGGTCAGGCCCAGGCCGAGGTCTTCATACAGGCGGGCGTACTCGCGCTCGACACGCTGGCGATGGAAGAGGTTGTATTGCGGCTGCTCCATCAGCGGCTTGTGCAGATGGTGGCGCTCGGCGACGCCATGAGCCGCGCGGATCTCGTCAGCGCTCCATTCGCTCGTGCCCCAGTACAGCGCCTTGCCTTGGGTGATCATGTCGCTCATGGCCCAGACGGTCTCCTCGATCGGCGTGTGCGGGTCAGGGCGGTGGCAATAAACGAGGTCGATGTGGTCGAGCTGCAAGCGCTTCAGCGAACCGTCGATGGCTTGCGACAGGTACTTGCGGTTCAGCGTGTCGCGGCGGTTCGGCGCGACCGCATTGCGGTCCAGGCCCCAGAAGAATTTGGTCGACACGATGTAGTTCAGGCGTGGCCATTTCAGTGCCTTGAACGCTTCGCCCATCACCACTTCGCTCTGCCCGCCGGCATAGGCTTCGGCGTTGTCGAAGAAGTTGACGCCAGCGTCCACCGCCGCGGCCAGCATTTCCTTGGCGGAGCCGGTATTGACCTGCGTGTGATAGGTCACCCACGAGCCCAGCGACAGCTCGCTGACTTGCAGGCCGCTGCGGCCAAGACGACGGTATTTCATGGTGATTCCTCGGGGAAGATGTCAGCCAACTGGCGGGAATTGAGGCATCTTAGCCACAGCCTTGCGCCCCACTGGTCGTGGGGAATGCGCCGTTCGGCAAGCCGGCAGGCCTCGTGGCTGGCCGGCCCTCTTTCGCACCTTGCGACTTCACGCTACCTTCGCGCCTGTGAAGATTCCCCGCCTCCTCAGCCCCGCACTCCTCGTCTCGGCGCTTGGCTGCGCGCCCCTGTGGGCCGAAGCCGCCCGGCTGTCGCACAGTGCGGG
>CAHJWV010000507.1 GCA_903643055.1 Burkholderiales bacterium
TTCTTGTCGCCGCAAGGGAAGTCGCGAACCTTTGACGCGTCCGCGAATGGTTATGTTCGTGCCGAAGGCATCGGCATGGTGGCCTTGAAGCGGCTCGATGATGCCTTGCGCGATGGCGATCCGATCCATGCGGTGATCATCGGCTCGGGCGTCAATCAGGATGGCCGCACCAACGGCATCACCGTGCCGAGCCCCGATGCTCAGGTGCGTTTGATCGAGAAGGTCTGCGCGGAAGCGGGCATTTCGCCCGCCAGCCTGCAATACGTTGAAGCCCATGGCACGTCGACACCGGTGGGCGACCCGATCGAGGCGTCTGCCTTGTCGCGGGCCTTGTCGCAAGGCCACAAGCCGGGCATGAAGCGCTATGTCGGATCGGTGAAAACCAACATCGGCCACACCGAAGCGGCCGCCGGCATGGCCGGCCTGATCAAGGTGACGATGAGCTTGAAGCACCGCAAGATCGCGCCGCACATCAATCTGGAATCGATCAATCCGAGCATCGATGTGGCATCGCTGCCGTTTGAAATCCCGACGGAGCTGACCGATTGGCCCGCGCATGAAGGCCCGGCCCGGGCGGGCGTCAATTCATTCGGGTTCGGTGGCACCAACGCCCATGTCTTGCTGGAAGAGGCGCCGTTGCGGGCAGAGCCACGCCCCTGGCTGCAAGGCATCGAACCGCGCTTCAATATCCTGCCGCTGACGGCGCAAGACGTCTCGGTGCTGCCCGAGATGGTCGGCCGCCTGCAGCATGCGCTGCTGGCCACCCGAAGCGATGGCGCGCCAACGCTGGCCTTGCGCGACGTGGGCTACACGCTGGCGCAGCGGCGCGAGCATTTGGGTGCACGCCTGTCATTTGTCTATCGGTCGCGTGAAGAACTCGATGCGCAATTCGCCGCCTTCCTGGCCGGCGAGACGCATGCGCTGACGGTTCGCGATGAAGCACGCGATCGGCCGAAGCTGGTCTGGGTGTTCACAGGCATGGGCCCGCAGTGGTGGGCCATGGGCCGCCAATTGTTTGACAGCGAACCGGTTTATCGCGAGATGATCGAACGCTGCGACCGGGAGATCCAGCGTATCGCCGGCTGGTCGCTGATCCAGGAAATGCTGGCCGATGAAGCGGCTTCGCAGATGAGCGAAACCTGGCTGGCCCAGCCGGCGAACTTCGCGGTGCAGGCCGGCCTGGCTGCGCTGTGGCGCTCGCGCGGTGTGGAGCCGGATGCGATCGTCGGCCACAGCACCGGTGAAGTGGCGGCCTTCCATGAGGCGGGCGTCTATTCGCTGGAGCAGGCCATCATGGTGGTACTGCATCGCAGCCGGTTGCAGCAAACGCTGGTGGGCACGGGCACGATGCTCGCGGTTGCGTTGACCGAGGCCGAGGCACGCAGGCGCATTGAGCCGCACCGCGATCGGGTCTCGGTGGCGGCCATCAACGGACCGACCGCGATCACCCTCGCGGGAGATGAAGAGGCGCTGACGAAGATCGCCGAACAGTTGCAGACCGAGCGCATCTTTGCGAAGTTTCTTACGGTGCGCGTGCCTTATCACAGCGTGAAGATGGAGCTGATCAAGGACGAGCTGCTGTCTTCGTTGGCCGAGTTGGCACCGCATGTCGCGCAGGTGCCGCTGTACACGACCGCACGCGCCGGGACGGCGATCGGCCCCGAACTCGATGCCCACTACTGGTGGCAGAACGTGCGCAACCACGTGGGCTTCAGCGCCGCGATCGACGCGATCATCGATGCCGGCTTCGACACCTTCCTCGAGATCGGCCCGCACCCGGTGCTTGGCCATTCGATCCAGGAATGCTTTGGTGCCCGCCAGCTGAAGGCCAAGTCGCTGCCATCGATTCGCCGCCAGGAAGACGAGCAGGCCCGCTTCACGACTTCGCTGGCCAGCCTGCACAACCTCGGCTTCGAGATCGACTGGCAGGCCTTGTACCCGCAGGGCCAACAGGTCACGCTGCCCAGCTATCCGTGGAAGCGTGATCGCTACTGGACCGAGCCGAAGCCGGTGGCGCAGGTCCGCCTGGGCGAGCAAGACCATGTGCTGCTCGGCCGCCGCCTGGCGAGTGCTGAGCCGGCGTGGGAAGTCCGGCTCGATGCCGAGCAGCAGCCTTACCTCGGCGATCACCGCATCCAGGGCAATGTGCTGTTCCCTGCGGCTGGCTACATCGAGATGGCGATGCAGGCGGTGTGTGCGTTGTCGGGCGGTGGCTTTGCATCGATCGCCGACATCGAATTCCGCAAGGCGCTGTTCCTGAGCGATACCGAGCCGAAGCCGGTGCAGTTCTCACTGTCCAGCGATGGTGCGAGCTTTCAGGTCTCGACGCTGGCATCGGCCACGCAGGAACGCGTGATCCATGCGGCCGGCAGCGTGCGGACCAAGCAGCCGCTGTTGTTCAGGCAGCGCCTCAATGCCAACGCTGTACGTGAGCGCAGCCGGCAGCATCTGACCGGGGCCGATTGCTATGCGGCTTTGGCGAGCCTGGGCTATCACTACGGCCCCGCGTTCCAGTGCATCGAAGAAGTGTGGATCGCCGATGGCGAGGCGCTGGCCCGCCTGCGCCCAACCGAGGGCCTGGGCCCGAATGCCGCCGACCATCACTTCCATCCGGCGCTGCTCGACGCCTGCTTCCAGACCTTGCTGACACCGCAGATCCTGCGCAGCGTCGATGGTGCGGAGCAGGGCATTCATCTGCCTTTGTCGATCGCCGAAGTCAACACCGTGCGGATCGGTGACCAGCCGCTGTGGGTGCATGCCACCTTGTCGGCGGTGGAAGGCGCCACGCTGGAGGGCGAGCTGGCGCTGTATGCCGATGATGGCGCGCCGCTCGGCCGCATCGAGGGCTTTCGTGCCGGCAATGTCGACAAGGCCGCCGCCAAGGTCGGCCTGAGCACCATTGATCATTGGCTGGTCGATCTGTGCTGGGTGGAGAGCGATGTGGCTGTGCCGCCAGGCGAGGCTGCTGGAGTGGAGCCCGCGCCTGCGGGGAAGGCTGCGGCCGTTGGCGCATCTGTCAACGCGGCGAACGCAGAAGACGCCGGCCCCAAGCCCACCTGGCTGATCCAGATCGGAAGAGCGTCGTGTAGGGAAAGAGTGTAG
>CAHJWV010000508.1 GCA_903643055.1 Burkholderiales bacterium
GACCACATTCAAACGGTGATTGCGCCAGCCCTCACGCTAGGCCACACGGTGCTCTGCGACCGGTTCACCGATGCGAGCTTTGCCTACCAGGGGGCAGGGCGCGGGTTTGATGAAGCCATTCTTTCAACACTGGAAGCTTGGGTACAGAACGGGCTACAGCCCGATCTCACGATCTGGTTCGACGCGCCCGCTGAACTGGCGGCCGAGCGCCGGGCTGCCGCGCGTGCGCCGGATCGCTTCGAGCAAATGGACTTGGCATTTTTCAACCGGGTCAGAGGTGGCTACCGGGCGCGAATGGAAATGTCACCGTCTCGATTCGTTCGACTGGACGCCGCGCAGCCACGTGAACAGGTTTGGGCCCAAATCGCCGATCACCTGGAGCAACGGGGGTGGTAGGCCTGGACGGCGCGTTGCCCTTGCCGTGGCTTGCTCAACCACTGCGCGACGCATTGAGCCGACAGCGCGGCCATGCCTTGCTGATTCACGGGCCGCAAGGGATTGGTCAGTTCGAACTGGCCCTGAGCCTGGCGCAGGCCTGGCTGTGTGAATCCGGTCAGCAGACCAAGCCTTGCGGCACCTGCGCCAGTTGCCGCCTGGTGCAGGCGCGCTCTCATCCGGATCTGATGGTCCTGCTGCCCGACGCACTGCGCGAATCGATGGGGTGGAGTACCGGTACCGACGGCGAAAGTGACAGCGAAGGCAAAGCGTCAAAAGCCAAGCCCAGCAAAGAAATCAAGGTCGAAGCGGTGCGTGCGGCGGTGTTATTTTCCCAGAGCACGTCATCGCGTGGCTTGGCCAAAGTGGTGTTGATTCATCCGGCCGAACGTGTGAATCCCATTGCCGCCAACACCTTGTTGAAGACGCTGGAAGAGCCTCCAGGGGCTGCGCGTTTCGTACTCAGTTGTGGAGCACCCGATGCGCTGCTGCCAACGATCCGCAGCCGCTGCCAGGCGGTGCCCTTGGCATTGCCCGATCCTGAACTTGCCAGCACATGGCTTGCTCAGCATCAGGTGGCCCAGCCGCAGGTGATGCTGGCTGCCGCTGGCGGTCAGCCGCTTGAAGCCTTGGAATGGGTGCGCGAAGGGGTCGACGCGGTCAGCTGGGCCCGCTTGCCCAGGCAACTTGCATCGGCTGAAGCCGGCACCTTGGCGTCATGGCCTTTACCGCGTCTTCTGGATGCTCTGAAGAAGCTTTGCCATGACGCGATGTGCATTGCCAGTGGCGCAAGCCCACATTATTTCCCGGTCGCATCAATGCCTGCTCGCGCAGGATTGCCGGCGTTAACGGCATGGAGCCGCGCTTTGGCGCAAACCAGTCGGCATGACGAACACCCCTGGAACATGCCGGTGATGGTGGAATCTCTTGTTCAGCAAGCTCATCAAGCCCTGAAACCGGCTGCCGCGAAACCCTCTCCTTCGTTAAACTCCGCACGATGAGCGATACCCCTGCACCTTCACTGCGCCCCGCTGGCGCGCTGACGCCTACCTCGACGAATCGGCCGAGCGTCATTCAATTGGTCTTCCGCGAAAAGGGCGCGCTCTATGCGGCCTACATTCCGCTGTTCACCGACGGCGGCTTGTTTGTGCCGACCACGCGTGAATACAAGCTGGGCGAAGACATCTATCTGCTGCTGTCCTTGCCGGAAGATCCGCAGCGTTACCCGGTGGCAGGCAAGGTCTCGTGGATCACACCGGTGAACGCTTCCGGTGGACGAACGCAAGGCGTGGGCGTGAAATTCCCCGCCGATGACAAGACTCGCGTGCTGAAGCTGAAGATCGAAGAAGTTCTGGGAACATCGATCTCCTCGTCTAAGCCAACCCAAACCATCTGATCTCTGATTCGCAGCGGCCCGGCGAGACCGTCGCCCTGCAAAGGGCATGACATGTTCGTTGATTCGCACTGCCATCTGAATTTCCCGGAGCTGCGGGAAAAGCTTCCGGAAATCCGCGAGGCGATGGCCACAGCACAGGTGGATCGCGCGCTGTGCATTTGCACGACGCTGGAAGAGTTCCCCGATGTGCATGAGCTCGCAACGTCGTATGACAACTTCTGGGCCTCTGCCGGTGTTCATCCTGACAACGAAGGCGTGAAGGAGCCCAGCCTCGAAGACCTGCTGGCACTCGCCCGCCTGCCGCGCGTCGTGGCGATCGGTGAAACCGGGCTCGACTATTACCGCTTGAACGGCCGCACGGTGGCCGACATGGCCTGGCAACGCGATCGCTTCAGAGTGCACATCCACGCGTCTCGATTCACCGGCTTGCCATTGATCATCCACACTCGAAGTGCCTCGGATGACACGCTGTCGATGCTTCGGGAAGAAGGCGCGGCTCATGGCGTCTTCCATTGCTTCACCGAGTCGATGGAAGTGGCACGGGCTGCGCTCGATTTGGGCTTCTACATCTCGTTCTCGGGCATCCTGACCTTCAAAAGCGCCGCCGATCTGCGAGAGGTGGCGAGCTTTGTTCCGTTGGATCGCTGCTTGATCGAGACCGACAGCCCGTATCTCGCCCCCGTTCCTTACCGCGGCAAGACGAACAACCCGTCGTATGTGCCCTACGTCGCCAAGCAACTGGCCGAATTAAAGGGCTGTCAGGTAGAGCAGATTGCGCAGGCCACCACCGCCAATTTCGAACGCCTCTTCAATCTGCCAAAAATCTTGGCAAATGTTGCCAATTCGGTGCAACCAGGCAACGCATGAGTTACTTGAGGAAATGTTTCTATCTTCTTGTTTTTTCAGGATTTTCTTTATCCAATGCTGGCTCGTTTGATGACTTTATCGCTGCCATCAAAATCGACAACGCCTATGGTGTGAAGCGTTTGTTGGATGAGGGCAAGGACCCCAACGCAGAGGGGCCGCAAGGCGCTGTTGCGCTGTTCGTTGCGATCAAGGATGAGTCTTTTGCTGCTGCGCAGGCGCTACTGGATTCGCCTCGAACGCAGGTCAATGTTTTGAACTCGCAGCGTGAATCGCCGCTGATGCTGGCCGCCATCAAGGGGCAGCTGTCGCTGTGCCAAAAGCTCGTCGAGCGAGGCGCACTGATCAACCTGCCCGGATGGTCACCACTGCATTACGCCGCAGCGGGCCCCAGCGTGGCGGTGACCGAATGGCTGTTGACGTCGGGTGCAGTGGT
>CAHJWV010000509.1 GCA_903643055.1 Burkholderiales bacterium
ACGTCAGAGCCACGCTCACCGTGCGCATCGGCTCGGCCGAGGTCACCGTGGGCGAGCTCCTGAATGCAAAGGAGCATCAGGTGATCCGGCTCGAACAATTGGTGGAGGGACCCGTCGACATTCTGCTCGAAGGCCAGGTGATCGCGCGTGGCACGCTGGTCGCGGTCGAAGACCATTTCGGCGTCCGGATCACCGAAGTGCCAAGGCCGCTGCTGCCGTGAGCCCGGTCATGCAGCGCAGGGCGCAAAGGATCGGCGCGGTGTTTTGCCTTGCCATGGCGAATGCGCTGGCGATTGCCGCGCCGTCCCCGTCGTCGGAGACGCCGGCACCTGCTCCCGCAACGGCAAGCCCTTCCGAGCCGGGATCGGCCGACAGTCTTCCGTTGCGCAGGGACGCTTCACCGATCTGGCAAACCGGCGGTACGGACCCCTTCGCGGCCTTGACGATCGTCTTGCTGATTGCAGGAGGAGGGGGCTGGTTCCTGTGGCGCAGAAAGGCACGCAACGGCGATGGTGGCAAGAGGCCGGGTTGGCCCTTCAGGGGGCCGCCCCAGGCCACCCTCAGCCTCAAGGTGCTGCAGTCGATCCGCCTGACACCCCGGGCCAGTCTCCATATCGTGAAATGGAACGACCGCTCGCTGCTGCTGGGCTGCACGGACCAGGGCGTCACCGTCCTGAGCCACGGCGACGCGGCGCACCTGCCCGAACCCGGCGCGCCCGCATCTCGCGCAGAGGCACCATGAGATCGCAAAAGCTCCTGCTGGTCATGCTTGCCGTGGCAGGCACGATGGTGGCCAGTTCGGCCGCCCGGTCGCAGGGCATGCCTGCTGCCGCCACGCCCTCCGCCGAAACCGCTCAGGCGCTGCGCGTGGTGCTCGGACTCACCGTGCTGGCCGTGCTGCCGGGCCTGCTGGTATGCATGACATCGTTCTTGCGAACCGTCATTGTGTTGTCGATGGTGCGCCATGCGATCGGCATGCAGGAAACGCCGCCCAACTCGGCGTTGATCGGCCTCGCATTGTTCCTGACGCTGTTCACGATGGCGCCAGTTCTGGAGAAGATCAATCACGACGCCTTCCAGCCCTTCATGGCCGGCAAGGTCTCGATGGAGGCCGCCTACGAATCGGGCGTCGGGCCGCTGCGCGATTTCATGGTGCGCCAGACGCGTGAGCAAGACCTGGCACTGATGGTCGAGCTTTCGAAAGCCAAGGCGCCCCGGTCCATGGCCGACATCAGCAACGTTCAACTGGTCCCGGCCTTCATGCTGTCGGAGTTGCGTGCGGCGTTTCAGATCGGGTTCGTGATCTTCCTGCCCTTTCTGCTCATTGACCTGGTGGTCGCCACCATCCTGATGGCGCTCGGAATGATGATGATGCCGCCGTCCACCATCAGTCTGCCGCTCAAGATTCTGATGTTCGTGCTCATCGACGGGTGGAGTGTGTTGATCAAGGCCCTCGTCGGGTCTTTCCACTGAGCGTTGTCTCATGTCGGTTTCGCGTGGCCTCGACCCGGCACCCTACGGCTCCCCCGAACTCGCTGCGCTTGCCGCCGCACAGGCGGCGAAGCGCGACCCCGCGGCAGACAACGCGCAAGCGCAGCGGCGCGAGGACCGGCAGCTCGCGGAAAGCCTGCTCTGGCAGCGGCACTTCGAACAGCGCGACCTGCAGGCGCGCGAAGAACTGATCCTGCTGCACATGCCCTATGCCAAAGCGGTCGCGGGCGGGCTCTACCGCCAACATTCACACCATGAGACCGAGTTCCTCGAATATGTGCAACTCGCGACACTGGGCCTCATCGAAGCGCTGGACCGCTACGACCCCGGCCGCGGCGCGCAGTTCAAGACCTATGCACATGCCCGCATGCTCGGCGCGATTCGCAGTGGCCTCGAGCACCTGAGCGAGCGACAGGAGCAGATCGCGCTCAACCGGAAGCTGACGTCTGAGCGGATGGCCGCTGTCCAGCGTGGCCAGGCGATCGGGGCACCAGGCGCCGCGCCGGAATCCCTGCTGCGCGACATGGCCGATCTTGGTGCCAGCATGGTGTTGACCTTCATGCTGGAAGACACCGCGATGCTGCAGTCCGGCGAAAGCGCGTTGCCCGATGGCTGCTACGAGTCGCTGGTGTACAAGAATGAGCAGCAACGGGTCCGCGACCTGGTCGGGCAACTGACCCCGCGCGAGCAGTCGGTGGTGCGCCTGCACTATCTTCAGGGGCTCAGGTTCAACGACATCGCCGACACGCTGGGCATTACCAGGGGCCGGGTCTCGCAATTGCACGAACAGGCCCTTGCTCGGCTGCGCAAGCTGGTCGCTTGCTGAGAAATAAACATCGGAGCCATAAGCACGTGAACACGCCATCCGTTTCTTCCGCGAGCGCGCCGTCGGCTTCGCTGACCCGGCTCCTCGGTTACGTAGACAGCGATCCCGACAACCTGCAGCTGCGCGCGGAGGTGTTCGACCTCGCGTTGTCGCAGGGGCATCACCACGTTGCCGAAGCGCAGGCCACGCAGGTGCTCCAGCGCTTTCCCGCAGACCTAGCCTGGCGCCATCGCTTCGCGGTGCTGGCGATGGCACGCTCAGACTGGGATGCCGCGTGGTCATTGCTGCAAAGCCTGGACAGGGAGAATGCCAACGATCCCGTCGTCGCCTACCACCTCGCCTATGTCGATTTTGCGCTGGCGCGTTTCGATGCCGCGATCGAGCGGCTGCGCCCGCTGGCGACGCTTCACCTGGCGGCCGTTCCCGACAGCCTGGCGCTCTGGCTGCGCTGCCTGCACCGGCAAGGCGCGGTCGCCGAGGGCGTTGCGCTGTTCACCGCGAACGCGGGACCGGCGGCCAATGCCGCTGCGTGGGGTACGGCCAGCCTGATGGCCATCGATGCGGGCGATTTGGCGCGCGCACAGGCCTGGTCCGCGCAGGCGTTGTCGCTGGACGCATCCCAGCGCGAAGCGCTCGTCGCGAAAGCCACGGCGCTGCTGGGCCATCGCGATGCCGAAGGTGCCTTGCGCTGCCTGGTGCTGGCGCTGCGCGCGCACCCGGACGACGGACGCACGCTGTCCGGGATCGGCATGGCCGAACTGCTGCGGCGCAACCTCGACGCCTCTCGCGACGCGTTCATGCGAGCGGTGCATTTCATGCCTCTGCACGTGGGCACCTGGCACGGCCTCGGGTGGTGCAACCTGCTGCGTCAAGACCTGCCCGCCGCTCGGGCGGCATTCCAGGAAGCGCTGGCGCTCGATCGCAATTTCGGCGAGAGCCACGGCGGCGTCGCGGTGGTGCTGGCGCTGCAAGGCGAAGCGGCGGAAGCCACCACCGCCATCCGGCGTGCTCAAGGGCTGGATCCCACGGGCCTGAACGCCCGCTACGCGCAGGCCGTGCTCGACGGTGACACGCGCGATCCGGCGCGCTTCGCGCAGGTCGCGCGCGCGGCGCTCGCGTCCTATGTCGACACGCACGACGCGGCGCTGGTCGCCACGATGTTGAAGCAGCGCTGAATCCATCCTGGGTGCCGATGACGTTGCCGACCACCTGGCCGGCGATATCGCCGATCCCCGCCGCCACTGCCG
>CAHJWV010000510.1 GCA_903643055.1 Burkholderiales bacterium
AATCCCCCGCCCCGCCGCGCCCTTGTCGTCATTGATGTTCAGAACGAATACGTGACCGGCGCGTTGCGCATCGAGTACCCGCCCATCGACAGCTCGCTGCCCCGCATCGCCCAGGCGATGGACGCAGCACGCGCCGCCCAGGTGCCGATCGTCGTCGTCCAGGCCACGTTGCCGGCGGCCGCGGAGGTCTTCGTCAGAGGCACGCCTTCATGGGAGCTGCATCCGCTGATTGCCCAACGGCCACGCGACCACCACATCGAGAAACGCTGGCCGAGCGTCTTCACCGAAACCGACTTCGCCGACTGGCTGGCCGAACGCCAGATCGGCACACTGACCATCGCCGGCTACATGACGCACAACTGCAATGCGTCCACGGTGCTCGAAGCCATGCACCGCGGGCTGCAGGTCGAATTCCTGTCCGATGCCACCGGCTCCCTGCCCTATGCCAACGACGCCGGCCGCGCAACGGCCGAGGAGATTCATCGCATCTTCAGCGTTGTCTTCCACACCGCCTTCGCCTCGGTGGTGTCCACAGACACCTGGGTCGCCGCGCTGAACGATGGCGTGGCTCTGCCACGCGACAACATCCTGGCATCCAACCAACGCGCCACGGGCCGCTGAGCACCCGATACGCGCGGATGCACGGGCACGCTCATCCGTGGTTCATCCGTGGCTCATCCCTGGAATTGGGCCCGTGGCGCCAAGATCACGACATCGCTTTCCGGCATCGCAACGCACGGCAGGATGAAGCCTTCACGCTTCTCGTCCACGCTCAGGCCGGGCCAGGCAATCGCATGGCGAATCTGCCCCTGCGTCAGGCGGCAAAGGCATTCACGGCAGGTTCCGTTGCGGCACGAACTCGGCATCACGATGCCCGCGGCCTGCGCCGACGCACGCAGGCTCTGCCCTCGGGGCGCATTGAACTGCCAGCCCTGGGGCTCGATGCGTACGCTGAAGGAGTCGGAGGGTTCCATCGGTTGATCGTTCTCGTCGCTTGGCGCGGCCGCACCAGCCGGGGTTGAAGCGCCGAATCTTGCGATTCAACGGGGTGGGTCAATGCGTTCGAATTATGAGCGGCGCCAAACGCGCGGCGTCTTGCACCGGCGGGTCTGGTACAACCTCGCGCCATGACAAGCACACCGCCCCCCCTCACCCAAGCCCCTTTGCTGCTGCTGCATGCCACCGCAGGCGCCGGCCACACCCGGGCGGCGCAGGCCGTCTCGGCGGCGCTCAAGCAGGCCGGTAGCCCCGACCATCAGGTGGTCGACACGCTGGACTGCACCAGCGCGTTTTTCCGTCGCATGTACGTTCAGGCCTACATCGAGCTGGTGCAACGTGCGCCCGAAATGTGGGGGCACCTTTATGAGCGCTATGACGTCGTCAAGCGGCCTGGCAGCAAGACCGCACGCCTGCGCCTGGCCTTCGACAAAGCCAACAGCGGCGCGTTCCACGAGCTGCTGGACACCGCCCGGCCACGCGCCATCCTGTGCACGCATTTCCTGCCGCTCGAATTGCTGTCCGACCTCAAAGGCCGCGGCCAGCTGACGACACCGGTGCATGCGGTGATCACCGATGTCAGCCCGCATGCGTTCTGGGTCTATCCGCACATCGATCATTACCACGTGGCCTCCGAGGTCGGCGCGCGGGAACTGGAGCGCAAAGGCATCGCTGCCCAGCGCATCAGCGTCAGCGGCATCCCGATCGACCCGGTGTTCGCCGAGCACACCCCCGCACCGGTGATGCGCAAGCGGCTGGGCCTGCCCGAGCGGCCCACGGTGCTGCTGCTGTCGGGCGGCTTTGGCGTCGGCCCGCTGATCGCGATGCTCGATTCATTTGCCGGGGCCGACAACGGCCTGAGCCTCGTCGTCGTTGCCGGCCGCAATGCCGAACTCGAAGCCGCCTGCCGCGCCCGCGCCGCCGAGCTGTCGATTCCGGTCACGGTGCATGGCTTCGTCAACAACATCCATCAGCTGATGGACGCAGCCGATCTCGTCGTCACCAAACCCGGCGGCCTGACGACCAACGAGATCCTCGCCAAAGGCAAACCGATGGCACTCGTCGCCCCAATCCCCGGCCAGGAGCAGCGCAACTGCGACTACCTGCTGGAAGAAGGCGCGGCGGTGCGCCTGCATGACGTGAGCGATGCGGCCTGGCATTTCGATCGCTGGCTGCGCCACAGCGCCCGCATGGAAGAGATGAGTTCGAATGCGCAGCGCATCGCGCGCCCGCATGCCGCCGCGCATGTGGCGAGCCGGCTGGTGGCCGCACTCGGTGACGCCTGATGCCGCAGGGCGAGCCTGGCCATGACGCTGCGCCAGCCCCGCCCGGCACGGCGCTGGGCGAGCAGGGCGAGCAGGGCGAACTGGGCGAACTCGGCAAAGAAAGCGAGCTGCACACGATCGTCGATGACGCCTGGGCCAACGCCAGCGGCTACCGCCTGTCGGGCCGCGTGGTCGGGCGGCGTGCGGGGCCGCGCGCCGACAGCGGAACCCGCAGCAGCCTCTATCGCACCGGCCGCCTGTTGCTGGCCAGCGGCGAAGCGGGCACGGTGCGCATCCACATCGGCGCGCTGCAATGGCAGACCCGCGCCGATCGGCAAGGCTATTGGCATCTGTGGTCGAACCAGCCACTGCCGGCTGCGCTCGCGCCCGGC
Organism: Burkholderiales bacterium; assembly: GCA_903643055.1. Next base: position 2,654 of record CAHJWV010000510.1, read on the forward strand.
TGGCATCAGATCCACACCGAGCCTGCATCGAGCGCCCCCGCCCACCTGTTGGTGCATGACACAGTCAACCGCATCGGCCTGATCTCCGACATCGATGACACCATCCTGATCAGCGAAGTCAACCGCAAGCGACGCCTGCTGATCAACAGCCTCGCGTTGCCGCCGGAGGCGCGCACGGCAGTACCGGGCGCTGCCGCGCTGTATGCCGCATGGGCGCAACGCAACCCGCACCCGGCGGCCACGCCGGTGTTCTATGTCTCGGCTTCGCCGCGCCAGTTGACCGACAGCGTGCGGCGCTTTCTGGCGCGCGAAGGCTTTCCACGGGGCGTGCTGCTTCTCAAGGAAATCAGCGCCGGCAGCGATCACCCCTTGCTCGATCAACAGGCTTACAAGGTACAGCGCATCAGCGCGATCCTGCAGGCGTTTCCCGGCATGCAATTCGCGCTGCTCGGTGACGATGGCGAGCGCGACCCGGAGAGCTATGCGCTGCTGCGCGAGCGCTTTCCATCGCAGATCGCCGGCGTGTGGATTCGGCGCGTTCACCCCGACCCGCAGCGCACGCTGGCATCGGGACAGTGCGACCTGGCCGAGCTGCTGCAGGCCGGGCCACCGGCGCACTCGGTCACTGAGCGATAGCCCGCCGATCAACCCAACCCAAGCTAACCTTCAACCAGCACGCAAGCATGGCGCATTGCGTTCGGTGGCATTCAACGAGCACCGGGCGGTCAGCGCCATGCCGAGGCCACTGCAAATGCAACACCGTGGGATGGAGCTGGGCCGCAGCCGGCTTTACGATGCGCGCTGAACGCCTTCCGCTTTTTTCGCCCTTCTCACCATGACGACTTTGGAAAACCAGAACGCACCCCACTTCCGCGACGGAATGCTGGAGGTCGGCGAAGGCCATCAGATTTATTGGCGCGTCCATGGCAACCCGCAGGGGCCGGTGGTGGCCATCTTGCATGGCGGGCCCGGCGCGGGCCACAGCCCGCGATCGGCGAGCTTCTTCGACCCTCAGGTCTGGCGCATCGTGATGTTCGATCAGCGCGGCTGCGGGCGCTCGACGCCGCAAGCCGAAGTTGCGCACAACGACACCGGCCGCCTGGTCGGCGACATGGAGAAGCTGCGCGGCCTGC
>CAHJWV010000511.1 GCA_903643055.1 Burkholderiales bacterium
GACGTGTGCTCTTCCGATCTAAGGGAAGGCCAGGCCATGGTTGGCGCGGCTGACCGCTCGCCGCTGATCGTGGCCGGTGCGCGCCCTTCGCCGCAGCACTTGCCGGCCCGCGAGCCGGGCGGCCCGGTGTTCGCGCTGGCCGCGCTGCTGGGCTTGCCAGCGATCGGCGTGCACCTGACGACCGGCCTGTGGCAAGCGCCACGCCTCGGGGCCGGCTTCGCCGGTTTGCTGGTCGCGCTGCTGGGCCTCGTAGTGATCGCGGCATCGGCCTGGACCTTCCACTTGGCCGGCACGACCCGGCGGCCAGGCCGCCTGGTCGACGAAGGCCCTTATCGCTACAGCCGCCATCCGATGTACCTCGGGCTGCTGGCGCTGGGCTGCGGCGTGGGCCTCGGGTTGGGCATGCCCTTGCTGATGTTGGCAGCGGGTGTGTGGATCGGCCTGATCGCCCGCTTCCATGTGCCACAGGAAGAAGCCCAGCTGACGCAGCGCTTCGGTGGCTGGTATCGCGACTACGCGGCGTCGGTGCCGCGCTGGCTGTAGTGGCCGACGGCTTACCGCTTCGGCCTCATTTGAATGTGTCAGCATCCCGCCATGCACCGCATCCTGTTGATCGATGACGACGAAGAACTCGCCGCGCCGCTGGCGGCTTATCTCCAACGCTTTGACCTCGCTCTCGACAGCGCCGCACGGCCCAGCATCGGCCTGGCCAAGCTCGGCGCTCAAGCTTTTGACGCAGTCATCCTTGATGTGATGCTGCCGGAGATCGATGGCTTCGAGGTCTGCCGGCGCATTCGCCGCGACAGCGACATTCCGGTGCTGATGCTGACCGCGCGCGGTGACGTGACCGACCGTGTGGTCGGGCTCGAACTGGGGGCCGACGACTACCTGCCCAAACCCTTCGAACCACGCGAACTGGCAGCGCGGTTGCAGACCATCCTGCGCCGGCCGCGCACCACCGAGACCAGCCGCCATGCCCGGCTGGTGTTCGAAGGCCTGGAAATCGACCTGCAACGCCGCCAGGTGCAGCGCGAAGGCACGCTGCTGGAGTTGACCGGCACCGAGTTCGAACTGCTGGTGATGCTGGCGCGTGAGCCGGGCCGGGTGTTCGGCCGCGACGAGATCCTGAACCGCTTGCGCGGCCGCGACGCCGAACTGTTCACCCGTGCCGTCGACATCCTGATCAGCCGCCTGCGCCGCAAGCTCGAACCGCTGCCGCTGATCAAGACCTTGCGCAACGCCGGCTACACCTTTGTCGGCGTGACTTCGAACTTGCCGCCGACATGAAGACAGCGCGCGAGATGGGCCGCAGGCCCGCCGCCTGGCCGCACGGCTGGCACCGGCGCTTCCGGCATTCGCTGCGCTGGCGGCTGGTGGCGTTGTTTCTGTTGCTGGCGCTGGGCTCGACCTTCTTCTTCATCACTGGCACACAAGTCGCCCTGAGTGCCAGCTATCGCGTGCTCGTCAGGCCCTTGCTGTCGGATTACGTCGACCGGCTGGCAGCCGACATCGGCTCGCCACCGAGCGTGGCGCGGGCCAGCGAACTCGCATCGCATTTGCCGATTGCCATCCGCATCGACGGGCCGGTCGTCCACTGGGCCTCACAGGCGCCGCGCCCGCACTGGGGCCGCAATGAAATGGGCCCGGCCGGTGAACATTACAGCCTGCTGACACGCACCACCGCCGATGGCCACCGCATCCAGTTCGGCCTCGGCGAAGTGGTATGGCGCGAGCACCACCCCGGCTCGCTGCTGTTGCCGCCCTTCGGGCTGCTGCTGCTGACGCTCGCGGCGTATGCCACCGTGCGCCGGCTGTTCCGCCCGCTCGATGACATCCGCGCCGGCGCCTTGCGCTATGGCGACGGCGACTTCGACACGCCGATCCCGGTACGCCGGCGCGATGAACTCGGAGACCTCGCAACCCAGGTCAACGCGATGGCCAGCGGCCTGCAAGGCATGCTGAAAGGCCAACGCGCGCTGCTGTTGGCGATCAGCCATGAGCTGCGCTCGCCGCTGACGCGTGCGCGGCTGAACACCGAGCTGCTGGCCGATGGCCGCGAGCGCGAAGCCTTGCTGCGTGACATCGCGTTGATGGGTGAGCTGATCACCGACCTGCTGGAAAGCGAGCGCCTGTCGGCCGGCACGGCCGCGCTTCAACGCGAGCCCACCGATGGCAACGCGCTGGTGCGCGAGGTGATCGATCAACAGTTCGCCGGCCAGGCGATCCGCATGGCGCTGGCCGAAGGCTTGCCCACGCTGCTGCTGGACCGTTCACGCGTCGTGATGCTGCTGCGCAATCTGATCGATAACGCCTGCCGCCATGGCGCGGACGCCAGCGAAGCGATCACGGTCACGACGCGTGCCGTGCCCGATGCCGTGGAATGGGTGGTGCGCGATCACGGCCCGGGCGTGCCGCCAGAGCATCTGGCGCGCTTGGCCGAACCCTTTTATCGGCCCGATGTGGCGCGCACGCGCGGGGCCGGTGGCGTCGGGTTGGGCCTGTATCTCTGCCAGCGGGTCGCGCAATCACATGGCGCGACGATGGCCATCGTCAACGCGTCACCGGGACTGAAAGTCACGGTTCGCTGGCCAGCGTGATGTGACGGTCGGGTCGATGACCGCGGCACCGCGGTGTTTCTGTTTCGACCATTCGCGCACGCGATCCAGCACCAGTTCGAGGTCGGCGCCCTTGTCATGAAAGCCATCGGCGCCAAGTGCTTCGCATTGCCTGCGATAGGCATCGAGCGGCTGATGGGTCAGCACGATGATCTTGCAGTGCAGGCCTTCGGCGCGCGCCTGGCGCAGCACATTGATGCCGCTCCCAGGTGCTAGCGACAAATCGAGCAGCACGAGGTCGGGCTGGCAGTCGCGGATCATCTCGATCGCCTCCTGTTCTCCAACCGCTTCACCGACGACACGCGCCGCCGGAAGCGAAGTGAGCCGGCTCAGCAGAAGGCGCCGGATGGCCAAGGAGTCTTCGACGAGGATGATGTTCATGGCCAGTTGTGTTAACGCTGGCACATCGTCGGTTGGCACTTCGGCGAGCGTCAGCAGCAAGCTCACCCATCTTGCGTGCGACCAAGCCCTCACCCATTGCAGGTAATTTACCTACCGTTTGACAAAGGCGCGGTGATCGCCTTCAAACCTGAACACGCATGCCATCCACAGCACGTGACTAAACCGGCTCGGTCAGGCCGTGCTGCAAGCAATATTTCGTCAGTTCGGTGTTGTTCTTCCAACCGGTCTTCTCGAAGATCCGCGCCCGGTATGAGCCAACGGTCTTGACCGATAAATGCATCGCATCGGCGATCGCGGCCGGGCTCATGCCCGAGGCGATCAACAGCATGACGCGATGCTCCTGCGTCGCCAGGCGCTCGTGCGGCAGCGTCGTCGGCGAGCGGCCATCGAGCAGGCCGAGCAGGCGGTCGGCCATCTCGGCGGTCACGTAGCGGCGCCCGCTCAGCAAGCGCTCGACCGCGGTCACGAGTTCATCGCTTGCACGGTCCTTGGCCAGGTAGCCTGCCACACCCATCTGCATCAAACGCGCTGCGTACGCGGACTCCGCGTTCAGGCTCAGCACCAGGATCGGCGTTTCCTTGGCCAGGCGCAGCATGCGGGATGCGCTTTCGGTGCCAGAGGCATCGGGCAGCGAAAGATCCAGCACCACCACGTCGGGTGGATTGGCCAGAAAGGTGGCAACGCCCTCTTCCAGCGTCTGGGCCTCGTCGATGATCGCGTCGGGCCAAGCCTTCTGCAGCAGCTGGCAGACACCGAAGCGAAGAATCGGATGGTCGTCAATGATCAACAGCCTCATGCGGACCTTTTCATGGCAGTGGTGAGAGGGACATGCACGCGCACGCAGGTGCCGGCGTACTCGCCGGGGCCGAACTGCAGCAAGCCATCGATCAGCTGCGCGCGTTCACGCATGTTGCGAATGCCCGAGGCATCGGGACGAATGTTTCCAGGGCCGACGCCGTTGTCGCTGACTTCGAGCTGGTAGATGCCGTCATTGACGGCCGCCTCGATGCGCAGCTCGGTGGCCCGCGCATGCCGCAGCACATTGGTCGTCGCTTCTTGAAGAATGCGGAACAGCTGGTTCGCCTGGTTGGGTGACAGCACGCCGTCGTCGCTGACACGGCAGCTCACCTGCATGCCGCTCTGGCGTTCGAGGCCGCTTGCGAAATGCGCCACCGCTGCAGCCAGGCCCAGGTCATCGAGCAGCGGGGGGCGCAGCGCGGCCGAAATGCGCCGGGCAATGCCGATCGCTTCGTCCACCATCTCCAGCAATTCATTGACCGCCGGCTCGGCCACCGGCGGCTCGGTCTTGCGCAGGCTCATCACCACCATGCGGATGGCCGTGGCGATCTGGCCGAACTGGTCATGCAGCTCGCGGGCAATGCGCTTGCGTTCGCCTTCGATGCTGCGATCAAGCTCGATCGCAAACGACTGGATCTGGCGCAGCGCGAACTGAACCTGCGTCGTGCGCTGGCTGACTTGATGCTCCAGCGTCGCATTGACGCGGCGCAATTCGGCCTCGGCACGGTCGCGGCGGCGACGCTCGCCCAGATGGCGCCAGCCCGCACCGGCAATGAACAACACCCCGAGCAAGGCCAACACGTTGTTCAACAGGGCGATGCGTTGCTCGACCGAAGCGACAGCCTGGGCCTGCGCATCGAGGCGTTGCTGCTGCTCGGTGGCCAATTGGCTCAGTTCTGCCTGCATCGAGGCTCGGAGCAAGCGGGGTTCGCGCGCCGAGTCGGTATCACCGGCCAGCGCGTCGGCACTTTGGCGCAGCCGCGCCAATGCCTGCCTGGAATACGCGTCATGCCGAGCCATCATGGAATTCAGCCCCGCAGCATGGCCCGAATCCGGCAGGCCCAACAGGCGCGAGGCGAGTTGCGAATGCGCTGCCTGGAGTTTGGAGATCGTCTGCCGGTAAGGCTCGGCCATTTCTTCCTGGCCTGACACCGCCAAAGCTCGCTGGCCCAAATCCACATGCAGCAACAGCGTGCTGACCTGCTGGATGAGCAGCTTCGTTTCCATCGCTTCCACGCGTTGCTCGGTGTGATGAAAGACTTCATCGAGGCTCTTGCGGCTGGCATACGCCGTCAGCAAAAAAGCCATGAAGCCCAGCGCCATCATCAGCAGCGCGACGGAAGTCGAGCGGATGCGCAGCAGGTACGCTGACCCATGCCGGGCAACGTACGACCTTGCTGCCGGACCGGATTCGCTCACGGATCTGACTCCCACACCTTGTGAGGGCGCGGCGCACCCTACAAAAAGATTCTTGCGGATCGACTTGCAACATGCATCTGTAATGATTTACATGCGCTTGCAGGCACTTGTCAATTAATTCACACAACCGCGGCGAAAGCTAGATCCAACGTGCAACAAGGGGCTAACACAGCTCTCGCACGCAGCCAAATCAACGGATCACCAATGCCATCTAACTCGCCGCTTGATTTGTGTTTTCGTCAATCCCATGCGCGGCAATTGACAAGCTGAAGCGTAATTCTTTAACGCAAATTGACGGCCTAAGCGGCCTTTATTGAACAGACCGACCTGAGCTTGAATTACCGACCATGCGCGCAAAGCGTGTGCGGGACCGCGGCGCTTTGAGACCTTTGCCGCCTACTTCAATAAGGATCTGTCATGCGCGTCAACGAGCCCATCACCCAACGCGAATACGAGTTTCCCGACCATGCGACGCTGATGTCGACCACCGACACCCTCAGCCATGTGACTTACGCCAACGAGGCGTTCATCGAGGCCAGTGGTTTCAGCCGCGAAGAGATCAAGGGGCAACCCCACAACCTGGTGCGCCACCCCGACATGCCAAAGGAGGCCTTCGCCGACATGTGGTCCACGCTGAAAGCCGGGCTGCCCTGGATCGCGCTGGTCAAGAACCGCCGCAAGGACGGCGACCACTACTGGGTTCGGGCTAACGCGATACCGTTGGTGCGCCAAGGTCAGCACGTCGGTTATGTGTCCGTTCGCACCAAAGCCTCGCGCGACGAGATCGCCGCGGCCGAAAAGCTCTATCGCGATTTCCGCCAAGGCGACGCCGGCGCCTGCAAGATCCACAAGGGCTTGATCGTTCGCACCGGCCTGATGGGCTGGACCTCGCTGTTCCAGACGATGCCGGTGCGCTGGCGCATCCGCTCGGCGCTGCTGCTGTTGGCGCCGGCGCTGATGTCCGGGGCCTTGGTCGCGGGCCTCGGCGGCGGCGCGCTCGGGCTCTTTTCGGGCATCACGGTGGCGGCGCTGCTGCTGACCAGTTGGGCGCTCGAATCGCAGATCTCCAGGCCCTTGGAACAAACACTGGCGCAAGCGCTGCGCGTGGCCACCGGCGAAAGCCAGCAAGCGGTGCACATGAACCGCGTTGACGAGATCGGCATGATATTGCGCACCATCGGCCAGTTAGGCCTGATGTTCCGCTGGCTGATCGATGACGTGAGCCAGCAGGTATTGACCGTGCAAAGCGCGGCGACCGAGATTGCGCAAGGCAACACCGACCTCAGTTCGCGCACCGAGCAGGCGTCATCGAGCGTGCAGCAAACGGCCTCGTCGATGGAGCAAATGACGGCGACCGTCAAGAACAACGCCGAGACCGCAAGCCAGGCCAATCAGCTCTCGGGCAGCGCGCGCGACACAGCCGTCAAGGGCGGGCTCGCGGTGTCTGAAGTGGTGGCCACGATGACCGACATCACCGAGAGCTCGAAGAAGATCGCCGACATCATCGGTGTGATCGATGGCATCGCCTTCCAGACCAACATCCTCGCGCTGAATGCGGCAGTAGAA
>CAHJWV010000512.1 GCA_903643055.1 Burkholderiales bacterium
CACCTCGAAAAGTTTGGTGGACACCATCGTTCATACGCGTGCGGCCAATTCAAGCCGGGATGACCAGCCGCTTACGGTGAAGGCACGTGTCGTGACGGTCTCCGCTTTGGTCAAGCCGGACTTCTCTCCAACCGTGAACGTGATGTTCTCGATCAAGCCCATCACCCGCTCGACTTCGGCAGGAATAGGCGCGGGCGCCTGGTCGGGATCTTGGACGCTAGGCGGCTGGGGCAGTCCCAGGATCGCGTAAGCCGCACGGAGCTTGAGATTGATCTCCATGACGTCGCCCAGGCGGCTGTCTTCCACTTTCACGGACCATCGTTTCGTGTTCCTAGCTCACTTCAAGCGCAAGAGCGTGACGGTCGAAAAAGGGGCTCGTGTCAAAGCTGGTCAACTGCTGGGCCACTGTGGAAACTCGGGCCACTCCGACTGGCCGCACATCCATCTGCATGTCCAGGACTCTCTCGCCAGCGATGCCATGGGGCTGAATCCGATCTTCAGCAACATAGACGTGGAGTTGACGGGCAAGAGATTCAAAGGCGTCACTTGGCCTGTCGTCGCCGGCCTTTTTGTGTCGCCGCATTGAACCTTCGTCTTTAACAAATACCTTGCGGCCGGCCGACCTGCGATAGGCCACGTCCTACCTGAGCTGCCTTGAGCGTCCTACGTAGTGCGCAAGCGCGCAGGCGTAGCTTCTCCTTTCCGTCATTCATTGAAGGAGATGCAGATGTCCAAGTCATCCAACTTGCAATCGCCGCGATCACCGCAGTCGCCCCAATCGCCATCGTCGCGATCGAACCGGCCATTGCCCTCGGGCCCGAGCGCAGCGGATTCATCATCGCAATCGCAGCAGCGTAACAACCCATCTGCACGCAGCCCATCGCCCTCGGAGCCGAGCGACCAGCGAGGCAGCGCCAACCTGTCTCGTCACAGCCAAAAGCAGAACACAAAGCGCTGACTCCAAAGCGCTGACAAGCGCATCGCTAACCGGTGATCAGCGAGGGGCGTGTCGCGCGCTCTTCGCTGCGCTAGCCATGGGTGAATGCGTGGTTTCGCACCTGCCCAAGCCCGCCAATTTGAAAGGAATGCCATGTCTGTCATTGACAAAGTCATTGCCGCCGTCACGCCAATGGAAAGCGACGAAGCGCGCATCGAAGCCCGCGCCAAAGCCCGCGCGGCCGCCCGCCCGGGAACCTGGCTGGCCCTGGTTCTGGACCATCACCTTGAGATCGAAGGCGCATTCACCGCGGTCCGGTCTGCCGCGACGGCCGAGGAACGGCGTACTGCACAGAAACGCCTGGGCGTGTTGCTGACCGGCCATTCCATCGCCGAAGAATCGGTGATCTACCCGGCCCTCGCATCGGCGCACGAGAAGGGCCATGCCGAGATGGCCTACACCGAACAAAGCGCCGCCAAGGTTCAGATGGCCGCGCTGGAAGCCATCGATCCGATGAGCCACGCTTACCTGGACAAGCTCGAACACATTCGTGGCGCTGTGGCCCACCATGTCTACGAGGAAGAGCACACGCGCTTCATCAAACTCTACGAGAAGATGGACCCGGTCGACCAGCGGCGGCTGACACAGCGCTACGAAGAAGAGTTCATCCGCTACTGCGGCGAACAAAGCAACGCGGGACGCAGCTTCATTCCCCCTGCCCATTCGCCCATCACTCGGACCACTGCGCCGTCGACCTTGGGCCGCTGACGCATTCACGGGGCGGCCGACAAGGCCGCCTCGAAAGTCCTGCCCCTGCTTCACAGTGGGTGGCATTCACAATCCGGCGCGTCGTGCTGATGCAGGCAGCCGTCACCGGCACCCTGTGAGCGGGGGGTGCCGGTGGCTTGGATCGAGAAGGGCCGCATCGGGTTGACACAGTCAGCGCGACGCAACCCGGCTCCGACCGCTCCCGACGCTGGCGCAGTTGCAGCTACGTTAGAGAAGCAAGGCAGACGCAAGATGGGCACCATACAGGCACGGCCTCGTGCCGCGGAAGGTCAGCGACTTGATTCGAGTCAACCTCTAACCGAGGAAGCTGCGCTGTTTCCAACGATCACTGTGCGCTGATATCGCGACAATGCGCCTCCGCGGGCTGGATGGCCGGCAGCCACTTCGCTCGGGTTGCGATCAACGCTTCAAATTACGGTACGGCCGCACTTCCGCACTGGCGTCACTGAAAGATCACCGCAAGATCACCGAAAGCCCGCCCATGAACCTGCCATTCCGATTCACTGCGCTAACCGCGCTGCTGATCTTGCAAGCCCTGCCCGGGTGCGCCGTTCCCGAGACCCGCGTTGACATCGCGTCGGCCGCCAACGGCCATCGTGTGCTGCTGCTGGGTGAGGTGCATGACAACGCGGCGCAGCATGCGTTGCGGCTGGAAGCCTTCAAGGGATGGCTGGCGCGCGGTCAACGGCCGGCGCTGCTGTTGGAACAGTTCGACCGCGAACGACAACCGGAGATCAATCGCCTGCGCGCGCAGACCACGAAACCCGATGCCGATGCGGTGATCGCTGCCGGCCGGCCGGCAGCGTCCGGCTGGAACTGGGCCTTTTACAAGCCGTTCATCGAATTGGCGCTGGCTTACGACCTGCCGATCGTCGCGGCCAATGTGTCACGCAGCGACGCCCAGGCTGTCATCGGCCAGGGCTTGACCGCCAACGGCTTCGAAGCCGAGGTGCCTGGCGACATCCGCGCCGCGCACGCTGCCACCATCGAGGCCAGCCATTGCGGCATGGTCGATGACGCGATGGCCGGGCGCATGGCGCTGGCCCAGATCGCCCGCGACCAATTTATGGCGCGCGCGGTCGAAGCGCAGGCCGGGCGCGGCGTGCTGCTGCTGGCCGGCAATGGCCACGTGCGCAAGGATGTCGGCGTACCCCGCTGGCTGACGCCTCGCACCCGCGAGCAATCGGTATCGATCGGGTTGCTAGAGCAAGGCGACGATGCCATGGAGGCTTTCGATCAGGTGGTGCTGACGCCACGCTAGACGCGCGACGACCCCTGCCAAACGATCAGGCCTGCGCGAGCAGCGCCGGTTTCACTGCTTTCGCTGTCTTTGGACAGCCGCCTTTGATTTCTGCGTTGAGCCATTGATGAAGAACTGAGTTTTGCTTCAATTTCAGCTCAAGCGTGTTTCGCTTGCGTCGATAACAGAGTGGCAAATGCTGCCGACCCATCGCCACTGTCAATCTGTCGCGGCGACAAGTCGATCTCGGGCGCACCAATCGCTGATCTCGTGATGGCAATTGGAGCGCCCCGGAATTCGTTCCGGGCTTACTTGCTTACCATGGCATCAGAAACCAGGCTCGCGAGCTCAGTCCTATCGAATGAATCCATCGACATTCGAATGGCTGCTACACATTAAAGGTATTCCAGATGACCTTATTCATTCCTGTCAACAGGCTTCTTCTGCTGAGTTTTTTGACCCTTTCTTCCTCACCGGCCACAGCAGCCGGTGACGCGCTGACGGTCTCTGGATTCGGGACGTTGGGGGCCGTCCATTCAAACTACAAACTCGCCGACTATGTCGCGACAAGTTATCAGGCACATGGGGCGGGCTATACCCGGAGTCTCAGCATGGCGGTCGACAGCCGCGTCGGCCTTCAGGTCGATGCCGATATCACCGACAAGCTCAGCGCTGTCGTACAAGCCATATCTCGCCAAAACAGCGACGGCAATTTTCGGCCCGCGATCGAGTGGGCCAATGTCAAATACAAGCTCAGCCCGGATCTGGCCATTCGGGTCGGTCGCACGGTGCTCCCCAGTTTCGACCGGTCCGATACACAAAATGTAGGATATTCGCTGCCCTGGGCGCGAATTCCCAACAGCATTGCTGTGACCAACCCGGCCAGAACAAGCGATGGTGCCGATATCAGCTATCGCCTTCAAGCAGGTTCTGTAACTCATAACTTGCAACTGCAACTCGGCAAAACCAACAGCCACCTCA
>CAHJWV010000513.1 GCA_903643055.1 Burkholderiales bacterium
CCATGCCCGGCCAGCAGCTGCTCCATCAGCGCCGATCCCAACACGCCCGCGCCGCCAGCCACCAGCACCCGCGGGCCGGGCACACGGCGGTTCTTGGAGGCAGGGGAATGGCCGGCGCGCAGTGCTTCATGGATCAGAGACATGGGCGCAGTATCGACGCTGGCGCCGGGTTCAGGCGGACCTGTTGCCGCATCAGATGCCCACTGACGGCAGCGTGGCCTCCCGACCTACTTTGCGCGAGGGTGCCCCACCCCAAACTGATCACAGACCTGTTGAAGGAGAGACGCCATGTCGATTCGATGTCACCTTGCTGGCTTCGCTGTGCTGTCAGCTGTAACTGCAGTTTCAGCCGCCGAGAGCACCGTTCCGCCGATCAAACCCGGCTTGTGGCAGGTGCAAAGCGAGCACCTGATCGATGGCAAGAAGGCGCCCGATCCCAGCGAGCAATTGAAGGCGTTGTCGCCCGAGGTGCGCAAGCAGTTGGAAAGCAGCATGCGCCAGTACGGCATCGACACCCGCGGTGGGCCCGGTCAGACAAAGATGTGCTTGACACGTGAAGCCCTCGACCAGGGCCGCTGGCAAGGACAGCAAGGCGCCTGCAAAACAGAGTTCACGAGCCGCAGTGACAGCGTCTGGACGTGGCACTCCACCTGCACCCAGCCGCCGGCTGAGAGCGACGGGGAGGCGACCTTTCAGAGCCCCGAGCGCTACAGCGTGAAGATCAAGACAAAGATGTCGCTGCTGGGAACCTCGCAGGCCTCGGCGATGTCGATGACCGGCCAATGGCTCGGCGCCGACTGCGGCGATCTGAAGCCGCTGAAGACGCCGCCAGCCAGTGGCGTCAACAAGTAGCATCGTCCACAGGCAGTGGCGGCGCGCGATGGCAAAGTGGCGGCGGGCGTGACGTCACGCTCGATCAACAATGACGGTGTCAACCGTCACTCGCGCATCGACGTCCACTTGCCATCGCTCGCGGCCGACTCGAGCGCCTTCTCGATGAAACGCACGCCGCGTGCACCGTCGGCCAGCCGCGGATAGTCGGCCTCTAACGCGCTGGCAACGCGGCTCGACAGACGGGCGCGGATGTCCGCTGCAACACCGAGGTAGATGTTGGCAAAGGCCTCGATGAAAGCTTCCGGATGGCCTGACGGCAAACGGGTTGCACGCCGCGCCGCCTCCGACAGCCACGGCGAGCCACGCGTCAGCACACGGCGCGGGTCTTCGATCGGCGCGTGGATCAGGTGATTCGGCTCTTCCTGCCGCCAGTCGAGCATGCCGGTGCTGCCAAACACGCGCAGCCGGATGTCGTTCTCGCAACCGGTCTCGACCTGAGACGCCATCAACACGCCTCTCGCCCCATTGGTGAAGCGCAGCAGCAGGCTCGCATCGGCATCGAGCCGGCGGCCGGGAATGAACGCGGTCAGATCGGCACATAGGCTGTCGATCGACAGGCCGGTGACGGTGGCGATCAGATTCTCGGCATGCGTGCCGACATCGGCCAGCGCACCGCCCGGGCCGCTGCGGGCAGGGTCGGTCCGCCAGGCATTCGAGGTATCGCCGCTGAGGAGCTGCGGCGCCAGCCAGCCCTGGTGGTATTCGGCGATGACCTTGTGAATGCGGCCGATCGCGCCGGCCTTCACCAGCTCGCGCGCTTCGCGAACCATCGGATAGCCGGTGTAGTTGTGCGTCACACCGAACACCGTGCCGGCCGCTTCGGCGGCGCGAATCAGGTCTTGCGCCTGCGCACTGGTGTGCACCAGCGGCTTGTCGCAGACCACATGGATGCCGGCTTCGGTGAACGCCTTCGCCACCGGGTAATGCAGATCGTTGGGCGTGACGATCGAGACGAAGTCGATGCGCTGTGCGGGCGGGCGCTTCAGCTCGTCGTCCAGCAATGCCTGCCAGCTCGCATGGTTGCGTGCTGCAGGCAGGCCGAGATCCGAGCCCGAGGCGATGGCCTTGTCAGGCTGCGAAGACAGCGCCGCCGACACCAGCACCATCTGCCCATCGAGCGCCATCGCCGCGCGGTGCACGCTGCCGATGAAGGCGCCCCGGCCGCCACCCACCATGGCATAACGAAGTGAGCGTTGTGATTCGTCTTTCATCGCGGCTCCGGGAAGGGTGGAAGGACTCAGCTGGCGGGGCCGCAGCAAGGCCACGGCTGCGCATGATGACGCAATCCCATCCCGCCAAAACAAAAGCCCGCACTGCGAGCAGATGCGGGCTTGGGGATCTCAGGCTGAGAGATGTCAGGCTGAGAGATCTCAGGCGTAGAGAAACGGGCTTAGAGCGTCAGGCCGAAGCCGCCGCCGTGCCTTCAGTTCTTGCGGAAGCGGCGCAGCGCGGCCAATTGAGCGGCCAGCGCCACCAGTTCGTTCTGGGCCTTGGCCAGGTCGATGTCGCTCTTGGCGTTCTTCAAGGCTTCTTCGGCCAGCTTGCGGGCTTCGTTGGCCTTGGCTTCGTCCAGGTCCTTGCCACGGATCGCCGTATCGGCCAGCACCGTGACGATGCCGGGCTGAACTTCGAGGATGCCGCCAGCGACGAAGACGAACTCTTCCTGGTTGTTGTCGGCACGCTGAATGCGCACCGCGCCCGGCTTGATGCGGGTGATCAACGGCGTGTGGCGCGGGTAGATCCCGAGCTCGCCGAGTTCACCCGGCAAGGCGACGAACTTCGCTTCGCCGGAGAAAATGCTTCCCTCGGCGGAGACGACGTCGACGTGAATGGTTGCCATGGTTCAAGTCCTTTGATGCAAGCGAATTCAGTAAGCGAGCAGACGGGGCGGAGCTTAGGCGCCGCGCACAGCCGTACTGATGTACTGATGTACGGCGAGCACGGCAACGACAGGTCCGGTCCGTGTGCGAAGTCTTACTGGATTTTCTTCGCCTTTTCGAAGGCTTCGTCGATGGTCCCGACCATGTAGAAGGCCTGCTCCGGCAGGCTGTCGCACTCGCCAGACACGATCATCTTGAAGCCGCGGATGGTTTCCTTCAACGGCACGTACTTGCCGGGCGAGCCGGTGAACACCTCGGCCACGTGGAACGGCTGGCTCAGGAAACGCTGGATCTTCCGTGCACGGGACACGGCCAGCTTGTCTTCCGGCGACAGTTCGTCCATGCCCAGAATCGCGATGATGTCGCGCAGTTCCTTGTAGCGTTGCAAGGTACCTTGCACGGCGCGGGCGGTGTTGTAGTGCTCTTCGCCAACGACGTTCGGGTCGAGCTGACGCGAGGTCGAATCGAGCGGGTCGACTGCGGGATAGATACCGAGCGAAGCGATGTCACGCGACAGCACGACGGTCGAATCCAAGTGGGCGAAGGTGGTGGCAGGCGACGGGTCGGTCAAGTCATCGGCAGGCACGTAGACAGCCTGGATCGAGGTGATCGAACCGACCTTGGTCGAGGTGATGCGCTCTTGCAGACGGCCCATTTCTTCGGCGAGCGTCGGCTGGTAGCCCACGGCGGAAGGCATGCGGCCCAGCAGTGCCGACACTTCGGTACCGGCCAGCGTGTAGCGATAGATGTTGTCAACGAAGAAGAGCACGTCCTTGCCTTCATCGCGGAACGATTCGGCGATCGTCAGGCCGGTCAGCGCGACGCGCAGGCGGTTGCCCGGTGGCTCGTTCATCTGGCCGTAGACCATCGCCACCTTCGAGTCTTCGAGCTTCTCGAGGTTCACGACGCCCGAATCGGCCATCTCGTGATAGAAGTCGTTGCCCTCACGGGTCCGCTCGCCCACACCCGCGAACACCGACAGACCGCTGTGGGCCTTCGCGATGTTGTTGATGAGTTCCATCATGTTCACGGTCTTGCCGACACCGGCGCCACCGAACAGGCCCACCTTGCCGCCCTTGGCAAACGGGCAGACCAGGTCGATCACCTTGATGCCGGTTTCCAGCAGGTCGGTCGACGGGCTCAGCTCGTCGAATGCCGGCGGAAGGCGGTGGATGGAAGCCGTCAGTTCCTGGCTGACCGGGCCGCGCTCGTCGATCGGCGAGCCCAGCACGTCCATGATGCGGCCGAGGGTTGCACGGCCGACAGGCACCGAGATCGCCTTGCCGGTGTTGGTCACGACCAGGCCGCGGCGCAGGCCGTCGGATGAACCCAGCGCGATGGTGCGAACCACGCCGTCGCCCAGCTGTTGCTGAACTTCGAGGGTCAGGGCTGTGCCCTCCAGCTTCAGTGCGTCGTACACCTTGGGCATCGCGTTGCGAGGGAACTCAACGTCCACCACCGCGCCGATGCACTGAACAATTTTGCCTTCTGTGGAAACCGCAGCCATGTTCGTATCCTTAAATAATCAGATTCTTGAATCGTCGACCTGGGGTGCGCAGCGTCAAACCGCCGCCGCACCCGCCACGATCTCGGACAGTTCTTTGGTGATCGCGGCTTGCCGTGCCTTGTTGTAGACGAGCTTGAGCTCGGCGATCACATTGCCCGCGTTGTCGGTCGCCGCCTTCATCGCCACCATGCGTGCCGAATGCTCCGACGCCATGTTCTCGGCGACGGCCTGGTAGACCAGGGCTTCGGTATAGCGCACCAGCAGCTCGTTGATCACCGTGGCGGCATCGGGCTCGTAGAGATAGTCCCAGCCATGCGAATCGGCCGAGGGCGTGGCCGAAGCCGCGTCGCCCTTCAGGCTCTCTGCCGACAGCGGCAGCAACTGCAGCACGACGGGCTCCTGCTTCATCGTGTTGATGAAGCGGGTGTAGGTCAGATAGACCGCCGACAGCTTGCCTTCGGCATAAGCGTCAAACAGCACCTTGACCGGCCCAATCAGCTTGTCGAGGTGCGGCTGGTCGCCCAGCTGCGTGACATGCGAAACGACCCGGGCGCCGATGCGGTTCAGGAAGCCGAAGCCCTTGTTGCCAATGGCCACGGCTTCGATCTTCTGGCCCTGCCCTTCGAGCTCACGCAGCTTGTGGGTCAAGCCGCGCAGCACGTTGGTGTTCAGGCCGCCGCACAAGCCCTTGTCGGTCGTGACCACGATGACACCGGCCGTCTTGGCCGTGTCGTTCGCGACCATGAACGGGTGCTTGTATTCGGGCGTGGCCTGCGACAGGTTGGCCGCCAAGCTGCGGATCTTCTCGGCGTAAGGGCGCGCCGCGCGCATGCGCTCCTGCGCCTTGCGCATCTTGGAGACGGACACCATCTCCATGGCCTTGGTGATCTTCTTCGTGTTCTCGAAGCTCTTGATCTTGCCGCGGATTTCCTTGCCTGCTGCCATCAATGGACTCCTTGTTCGTTCGCGTCACGCCCTGCGGCACCCAGCCGCCGCAAGGCGGCCGAGCGAAGTGACGTGGCGGCCGTCATGACCTTAGGCGAAAGACTTCTTGAAGGCCGTCACGGCAGCCGACAGTTCGGCTTCCGCTTCCTTGTCGAGCGCCTTCGTGTCTTCAATCTTCTTCAGCAGCGCGGCATGGCTGGACTTCAGGTGCGTATGCAGACCGGCTTCGAAGGCCAGGACCTTCTTGACTTCCACATCGTCCATGAAGCCCTTGTTCACGGCGAACAGCGTCGCGCCCATCAGGCTGATCGACTGCGGTGAATACTGGGCTTGCTTCAGCAGCTCGGTCACGCGGGCACCGCGATCGAGTTGCTTGCGGGTGGCGTCATCGAGATCAGAGGCGAACTGCGCGAAAGCGGCCAGTTCACGGTACTGCGCCAAGTCGGTACGGATACCACCGGACTGACCCTTGATGATCTTGGTCTGTGCCGACGAGCCCACACGCGACACCGAGATACCGGCGTTGATCGCAGGGCGGATGCCGGCGTTGAACAACGAGGTTTCCAGGAAGATCTGGCCATCGGTGATCGAGATCACGTTGGTCGGAACGAAGGCCGACACGTCACCGGCTTGCGTCTCGATGATCGGCAGCGCGGTCAGCGAACCGGTCCTGCCCTTGACGGCGCCCTGGGTGAAGGCTTCGACGTAATCGGCATTGACGCGAGCAGCGCGCTCCAGCAAGCGGCTGTGGAGATAGAACACGTCGCCAGGATAGGCTTCGCGGCCCGGCGGGCGGCGCAGCAGCAGCGACACCTGGCGATAAGCCACGGCTTGCTTGGACAGATCGTCGTACACGATCAGCGCGTCTTCACCACGGTCACGGAAGTACTCGCCCATCGTGCAGCCCGAATAGGCCGACACGTATTGCATCGCGGCCGATTCCGCAGCCGAAGCCGCGACGACGATGGTGTATTCCAGCGCGCCATTGGCTTCCAGCGCACGCACCACGTTCTTGATCGACGAAGCCTTCTGGCCGATCGCAACGTAGATGCAGGTCACGTTCTGACCCTTCTGGTTGATGATCGCGTCGATCGCCACGAGATCGGAAGAGCACACGTCTGAACTCCAGTC
>CAHJWV010000514.1 GCA_903643055.1 Burkholderiales bacterium
TGATCGCCAAGCGTCGGGTTGGCGAGAAAGTCGATCACCATCGTTGAGATCGCTTGCCAGCCGGTGACACGGTAATGCTGGATGAGCCGCGCCGCAATTTCGCGATCCCAGCGCGGCAGGATCACGATCGTGGCACCGATGAACAGCGGGCCATTCAAGCTGCCCGACATGCCGGTGACATGGAAAAACGGCAGCACCGAAAGATAGACCGTGTCTCGCGTGAGGCCGAACCACGTTACCCCGCCGACCAGTGTGCTCATCACGCTGCGGTGCGTGTGCATGCAGCCTTTGGGCCGCCCAGTGGTGCCGGAGGTATAGGGCATCACGGCCAAGTCATCGGGTGTGGCGGTGCAGGGCTCAGGCGTCAAGGCTTGCGACATCACCTCGTGCCAGGCGATGACTTCATCGCCAGCGCTGTCGACTGATTGCCGCGCAGCAGCCAACGTGGCCGGCATCGGCCAGTCGCTCGGTGTGTTCAGGTAGTCGCTGTAGGTCGCGACAATCAGTTGCCGCAGGCCGGTCTGGCTTGGGTCGTTGTGGCGTGCCACCAATGGCATCCACTGCGGCAGCAGATCTTGCGCCGTGATCACGATCGTGGCGCCGGTGTCTTCGAGGTAATGGCGCAGCTCATCGGTCTTGTTCATCGGGTTGATCGGCACCACGACGGCGTCGGCCCGAAGCACACCGTAATAGGCCATCGCCCATTGCGGGCTGTTTTGCAGGCAGAGCAGCACACGGTCGCCCTTGCGCACGCCGCAACTCCTCTGGAGGTATCCGGCGATGCGTTCGGCCCCGCGCTTGAATTCGGCATAGCCGATCACCGTGTCATAAAACACGATGAAAGGCTTGTCGGGGTGGCGGGCCGCCGAGGCTTCCAGGTTCTGGAAGAGGTGGGTTGGCGGCAGCGTCAGGTGCTGCGCAAGCCCGGGTGGCCAATGGCGAAAGTGTGCTGAAGTCATGGCATCGATGGAATCGGCATGTCGCCTGGCTGGCTTTGCCTTGTATCGGTGACCGCGATGCGCCGGGATGATCGCGGCAGAGCGCCCTTCATGGCCTTCGTGAGGTAAGGGCAGGACCGAAGATCATATTTCCATCGATGAGCGGCAGGTGAGTGCGGGTCTGGGTACACGGTGCCTTCGCTGTGCTTTGCCCGGTTTGGGTTGACACTGTGA
The DNA here is from genome assembly GCA_903643055.1 of Burkholderiales bacterium. The sequence continues at coordinate 1,173 of CAHJWV010000514.1, forward strand.
ACATGCGAGCACAACAATTTGCCGCTTCAGCTCGCAGACCGATGCCACCCACCCTCGCAGATCACGGGCCTCCTGAACCCAGCGCTTATCTCCATCGATGACGCTGCAATGGCAGGGGGACTGGATCAACCGTTTGGCGGGCGAGCCCTCAGCGCGATATCGCATGCACGGTGCGCAGCGCTTGTCTTTCACCCCGGAGATTTCGATGTCCAGCAAAGCCGCCTTTCAGTGGGATGACCCGCTGCTGCTCGATCAACAACTGAGCAGCGATGAGCGCCAGGTGCGTGACGCCGCACGCGATTACGCGCAAGGCCGCCTGGCCCCGCGTGTGTTGCAGGCCTTTCGTCAGGAGCAGACGGACCCGGCCATCTTCCGGGAGATGGGCGAGCTGGGTTTGCTGGGCGCAACCCTTCCGGAAGCCTATGGGGGTGCCGGGCTGAACTATGTTTGCTATGGCCTGGTGGCGCGCGAGATCGAACGCGTGGACTCCGGCTATCGCTCGATGATGAGCGTGCAGAGCTCGCTGGTGATGGTGCCGATCCATGAGTTCGGCAACGAAGCGACCAAGCAGAAGTACCTGCCCAAGCTGGCGCGCGGTGAATGGATTGGCTGCTTCGGCCTGACCGAACCCGACCACGGCTCGGACCCCGGCGGCATGGTTATGCGGGCCCGGAAGGTGGACGGCGGCTACAGCCTCAGTGGCGCCAAGATGTGGATCAGCAACAGCCCGATCGCCGATGTGTTCGTGGTCTGGGCGAAAGATGACGCCGGCGCGATCCGTGGCTTCGTGCTGGAGAAGGGCTGGAAGGGCCTGAGCGCGCCGGAGATTCACGGCAAGGTCGGCCTGCGGGCCAGCATCACCGGCGAGATCGTGCTCGATGGTGTGTTCTGCCCCGAAGAAAACGCGTTTCCGGAAGTGCGTGGCCTGAAGGGGCCGTTCACCTGCCTCAACAGCGCGCGCTATGGCATTGCCTGGGGCGCGCTCGGTGCGGCCGAAGACTGCTGGCACCGCGCACGTCAATACGTGCTGGACCGCAAGCAGTTCGGCCGGCCGCTGGCGGCCAATCAGCTGGTGCAAAAGAAGCTGGCCGACATGCAGACCGAGATCACGCTCGGCCTGCAAGGCTGCCTGCGCCTGGGCCGCATGAAAGACGACGGCACGGCCGCGGTCGAGATCACTTCGATCATGAAGCGCAACTCTTGTGGCAAGGCACTCGACATCGCGCGCTTGAGCCGCGACATGATGGGCGCCAACGGCATCAGCGACGAGTTCGGCGTGGCCCGGCATCTGGTCAATCTGGAAGTCGTCAATACCTACGAAGGCACGCACGATGTGCATGCGTTGATCCTCGGCCGCGCACAAACAGGCATTGCGGCCTTTTCGAATTGACCATCACAACTCCACAGCACAAGGAAGCGCATGCAACGCATCGTGATCGTCGGCGGGGGCGCGGGCGGGTTGGCGCTGGCCACGCAATTGGGCAAGCGCCTGGGCCGCAAGAAGCTGGCCGAGATCACGCTGGTCGACTCGGCACGCACGCATGTGTGGAAGCCCTTGTTGCATCAGCTGGCCGCGGGCAGCTTCGATACTCACGCTGAAGAAATCGAATACTTGGCGCAGGCCCGCTGGAACCACTTCAAGTTCCGCCTCGGCACGCTGGTCGGCCTGGACCGTGAGACCAAAACGCTGCAGCTCTCGGCCAGCTTCGATGAAAGCGGCATCGAGATCACGCCGGCGCAAGCGCTGCATTACGACGCGCTGGTGATCGCGGTGGGCAGCCTGACCAATGACTTTGGCACGCCCGGGGCTGCGCAGCACACCATCAAGCTCGATACGCCGCAGGCTGCGCGGCGCTTCAACGACCGGCTGATCAACGCCTGCATCCGCGCCCAAAGCGTGCCGCGCGTGGCGGGCAGCGGGCGCCTGACGGTGACCATCGTCGGCGGCGGTGCGACCGGTGTGGAGCTGGCTGCCGAGCTGCACGCAGCGGCGCGCACGCTGGCGAATTTCGGCTTCGATTACATCCACCCGGAGAAGGATTTGCAGATCGTGCTCGTCGAGGCTTCGCCACGCTTGCTGGCCCAGCTACCCGAGCGCTTGAGCGAATCCGCGCAGCGCGAGTTGCGCAAGCTGTCGGTCGAGGTGCACACCAACGAACGGGTGGTCGAGGTGACGGCCGACAGCGTCAAGATGGCCAGTGGCAAAGTCATCAGCAGCTCGTTGACGGTCTGGGCGGCCGGCGTGAAAGCAGCGGATTTCCTGAAGGGCCTGGGCGGCGACAAACCGCTGGAGGTCAACCGTTTGAATCAGCTGACGGTCAACGGCAACCTGCAGACCACGCTCGACCCGAGCATCTTCGCGTTCGGCGATTGCGCCGCCTGCCAGCAGCCGGATGGCACCTGGGTGCCGCCGCGCGCCCAGGCCGCTTATCAGCAGGCGATGTACCTGGTGAAGGCGCTGCCGCGGCTCGTGCAGGGCGATGCGGTGTTGCCGTTCGTTTTCAACGACCAGGGCTCGCTGGTGTCCTTGTCGGAATACTCGTCGGTGGGCAGCCTGATGGGCAGCTTGACGCGCGGCAGCCTGTTCATCGAAGGCCGCTTCGCGCAGCTGATGTATTGGGCGCTGCACAAGCAGCATCAATACGCGCTGGGTGGCCTGCGCAAGACGGTGCTGATCACGATTTCTGAGATGCTGGACCGAACCTACCGCCCGCGCATCAAGCTGCATTGACGCGCAGCGCTCGGTGACTTGCCGCACCGCCTTCGTCGCAGGAAGGAAGGCGGCGCAAGCTCGATCGCCGAGGCTCGCGCGTCAGGCCATCCAGCGCCGGGTGGCGTCTTCCACCACCGCGGAAAGTGGCAGGCCGCTTGCGCGGCGCTTGCGCAGCCACTTGGCGTCATTGCCTTCGAAGACGCTCTCGCGCAGCAGGTTGCTGGCATCCAGCGCCTTCAAGTCGAGCGCGTGCTCGTCGATGCGGGCGAGGGTGCGGATGATGTCGTCGCGGATCTTCTGCCGTTGCTTGGTCTTCGGGTCGACGATCTCGCCGTCCAGCCCGAAGCGGCAGGCCTGGAAGCGGTTGAAGGTGTAGACGAGGTAATCGTCTTCGGTCGGCTCGAACGGCTTTTCTTCGCGCAGGTAACGGCAGATGCATTGCAGATAGCAAGCGAGTGCTGCGGCCTTGTCGACGGTCAACGGCGTGTCGCACACGCGCAGCTCGATCGTGCCGAACTCGGGCTTGGGCCGGATGTCCCAGTAGAAGTCTTTCATCGACTGCACGAC
>CAHJWV010000515.1 GCA_903643055.1 Burkholderiales bacterium
CATCTTGTTCTTCTGCGGCAAGCTCGATCTGGCGCCTGTCAACGTTCGATCACACTAAATTGCGCGAAGAGCCAACATTTTGTCCTCTTCGAACAGCCCTTCCAGGCCACCGAAAGACTGCAATCTCGAAGGGCGATGACAGCATCTCCCGCCGCATGTGATCGAGACTCTTCGATCGATCCCCATCTATGGCGTCGGTAAAGACGCAGTTCGCAAACAGCTTGTTCTCGTACTTCTCGGCACTTTATTCGCCTTGTAATGCTTGGCTTACCTTCCCCAGCTCATGACTCTTGCGTTAGACCTTGCACCCACAGGACTTGGCTCACATCCCCGCTTGGTTGTAACCCCCGAATTCGTAACACGGCCCAATTGATCCGCAGATGACTTTCGTCGCTTTACCCCGGCAGCCAAGCTTTCTAACCTGCGAGGCACGAAGCCGACCCTCTGTCGCCGCGCACGCACTTCATGGCCAACCCGATCACCTTCACCTCGCCGCTGCCTGCCGAAGACTTGTTCTTCGAGTCGATGACGGCCTCGGCCGGGCTCAGTGTGCTGGGCGAGATGCAGCTGAGCCTGCTGAGCGAGAAGGCGACAATCCAGGCGGCCGATCTGCTGGGCAAGCCGGTGACGGTGCATGTGGAGATGCGCGATGGAGTGAAGCGGCACTTCAATGGCTATGTCACGCGCTTCGGCCTCGGCCCGCACCGGGGGCGCTATCACGGCTACCGCGCGGTCGTGCGGCCCTGGCTGTGGTTCCTGACGCGCACCACCGATTGCCGCATCTTCCAGGAGATGTCGGTGCCCGACATCGTCAAGAAGGTGTTCTCGGACCATGGCATTGCTAACTTCGAAAGCAAGCTGTTCCGCTCGTACACACCGTGGAATTACTGTGTGCAATACCGCGAGAGCGATTTCAGCTTCGTCGCGCGCCTGCTGGAGCATGAAGGCATCTACTGGTACTTCGAGCACACCGATGGCGCGCACAAGCTGGTGCTGGTCGATTCCCAGAGCGCGCACGATGCGGCGTCGGGCTATGAAACCCTGCGCTACATCGAAGACGCAGCGCATGCGCCGCCCGATCAGGAATACATCTCCAACTGGGTGTTTTCCGAAGGCGTCAAAACCGGTAAGTCGGTGCTGACGAGCTATGACTTCGAGCGCCCGTCGACGCCGCTTCAGGTCGAAACGGCCCACATCCGCAGCCATGAACTGGCCGACTACGAGCGTTTCGATTTTCAGGGCGACTACGTTCAGAAGGCCGATGGCTCGCAGTGGGTCGAGAACCGGATGGACGAGCTGCAATGCGGCTTTCAGGAGATCCGCGGCAGATCCAATGCGCTGGGCCTCGCCGTGGGCTGCAACGTCAAGCTCAGCCACCACCCGCGTGACGATCAGAACAGCGAATACCTGGTGACGGCCCTCCAGATCGACGCCAGTGTGGGCATCTTCGAATCGGCCGACAGCGGCGCGAAATTCGAATGCCGCCTCGATGCCATTCCGAGCACGCAGCAATACCGCCCCGCCCGCAATACGCCGAAGCCCGTGGTGCAAGGGCCGCAAACGGCGGTGGTGGTCGGCCCCGGCGGCGAAGAGATCTACACCGACAAATACGGCCGCGTGAAAGTGCAGTTCCACTGGGACCGCTACGGCCAGAAGAACGACAAGAGCTCGTGCTGGGTGCGCGTGTCCAGCCCCTGGGCGGGCAAGAATTTCGGTGGGATTTCGATTCCACGCATTGGCCAGGAAGTGGTCGTCGATTTTCTGGAGGGCGACCCCGATCAGCCCTTGATCACCGGCCGCGTCTATAACGCCGAGCAGATGCCGCCCTGGGACTTGCCCGCTAACGCCACACAGTCAGGCATTCTCACACGCTCGTCCAAGGGCGGCGGTTATGGCAATGCCAACGCGATCCGCTTCGAAGACAAGCAAGGTGCCGAGCAACTGTGGCTGCATGCCGAGAAAGACCAGAGCATCGAGGTCGAGAACGACGAGGCGCACTGGGTCGGCCATGACCGCAGCAAGACGGTCGATCATGACGAGACGGTGCATGTGAAGCATGACCGCACCGAGACGGTCGACAACAACGAGACGATCACGATCGGCGTCGATCGCTCCGAGAAGGTGGGCAGCAACGAGAAGATCGCGATCGGTGTGAACCGCACCGAGACCGTGGGCAGCAACGAGACCATCACCATCGGTGCGAACCGCACCGAATCGGTCGGCGCCAACGAGAGCGTGACGATCGCTGCGAACCGCACGGTGGCCATCGGCGCCAGCAAGACCGAAACGGTGGCGCTGCAGCGCACGCGCGCAGTCGGCATCAACGAAACGGTAGCGATCGGCGCCGCACAGGAAATCGCCGTCGGTGCGATGCAGTCGATCACGGTGGGGGCGAATCAAACGACGAATGTCGGCGTCAACCAGTCGACCAGCGTCGGCGTGAACCAGAGCAATTCGATCGGGGCCAAGCAGAGCAACGACATCGGCGCTGACCGCAGCCTGAGCGTGGGCGGCGCGCAGAAGACTTCGGTGGCCAAGGCCCGCACCACGTCGGTTGGTGAAGACGACGCGTTGACGGTCGGTAAGAACCTCAGCATCACTGCCGCCGACTCGATCACCCTCAAGACCGGCGACGCCAGCATCACGATGAAGAAAGACGGCACGATCACCATCAAGGGCAAGGACATCACGGTGGAGGGCTCGGGCAAGATCAATGTCAAAGCCTCGAAAGACATCGTGATGAAGGGCTCGAAGATCTTGCAGAACTGACAAGGTCCACCATGCTGCCCGAACAACTGTCTGATGAACAACTGATGCTGGCCGAGGCCGAGCCTGAGCAGGCCGACGCCTTGGCACCATTGCTCGGCGCACGCGCTGCGGTGCTGACGCAGCAGCCCTTGCCCGAGGTCGTGATCGGCAAGTTGATTGCGATCACCGACGACGGCAGCACGCCGCTCGTTGTCTACCCCGGCCAGCCGGGCAGCGCTGCTGTGCGTGCGCGCTCGGTGCTCGACCTGCATGGTGCGCACATCGGCCAGTCGGTGGTGCTGTCGTTCGAGAACGGCGACGCCACCCAACCGATCGTGATGGGCGTGCTGCGCCAGGGCAGCGATAAGCCCCTCGATGCGCCCGGGCAGGTGCAGATCGACGCCGACGGCGAACGCCTGATCATCAGCGCCAAGGAGCAGCTGGTGCTTCAGTGCGGCAAGGCCAGCATCACGCTGACCAAGGCCGGCAAGGTACTGATCCAGGGCAGCTATGTGTCGAGCCGCTCAACTGGCGTGAACCGCATCAAGGGTGGTTCGGTGCAGCTGAATTGATCGCGCGCTGACCATGGAGTTGATCAACGCCACCCGCATGGTTGCGGGCTACAACATGGGCCTCGAGCCGAGCGGGCGCGAATCACTCGTGGTCGTGATCAAAGGCACCTTCCGCTTCCCGCAAGCCGGCGAGCCCAGCACGCATTTCGCGCTGCATGAACAGCAGCTCTCCCTGGTCATGGCTGACACTTTCACCGGTGCACCAGGCCTAACGTCGCCGATCTACGAAGTCGACTTCGCGCCACGCAAGCCACGCTGCGACATCTTGCTGCTGGGCAGCGCCTACGCACCGCGCGGCCAAGCAGCGACGCATGTCGATGTGGGCTTGCGCGTGGGCCGCTGGACCAAGGCATTCACCGTCGTCGGCCCTCGCCATTGGGATTGCGGGATCGCTACCTTGCGCGCTACCTCGCCCGCCCCTTTTGTGACACAGCCCATCTCTTACGACGTGGCCTTCGGCGGCACCGACCTGATTCACGATGACCCGGCACAGCATGCGGCCTACATGGCGAACCCGGTCGGCGTGGGCTTCCACAAGCACCTGAAGAAGGCCTGGGTCGACGGCAAGCCACTGCCGCGCACCGAGGAGATCGGGCGCAGCGTGACCGATCCGAGCGGCAAGTACCGACCGATGTCGTTCGGCCCGGTTGGTCGCGGTTGGGAACCACGCTCCAAGCTTGCCGGGACTTATGACGAAGAATGGCGTGACAGGCACTTCCCGTTCTTGCCGCCGGACTTCGACGATTTCTATTTTCAGGCCGCGCCGGCGGATCAACAGGTTCCACTGGAATCCTTCAAATCGGACTCCGCCGAAATTGTGCTGTCTAACTTGACACCGGAGGGCGTAACGCGCCTGACAATCCCCCATCTCTTGGCGCCGGTGCATGTTTTCCCACGGCAGGGAAGGCGCGAGGACTGCACCGCCACGCTCGACACCATCGTCATAGAGCCGGATCAGCAACGCTTCAGCCTCACGTGGCGAGTCACCAGACCGTTGAAAAAAAATATGTTCGAGATCGCACAGGTGCTGGTCGGCAAAAAGGGCCGCGAGTGGTGGCAGCAGCGCGGCAAAGTCAACTTTCCGATTCCGGTGGTCATGGTCCCGATGCCACGGCCTGTGGCAGCGGGCTGAGCCGATGGTCGCCACCGCCATGGCCATCCAACGCGCGGGGCTCGTTACCAGCGTGGGGCTCGACTCGCCTTCCGCCTGCGCCGCGATGCGAGCCAAGCTCACCAATCCAACGCAGACGCACTTCATGGATACGCAGGGCGACTGGATGACCGCCCACGAAGTGCCGCTCGAAGCCGGGTTGCGCGGCCTCGACAAACTTGTGCGCATGGCCGCCATGGCCATCGAGGAATGCCTGCGAGGCCTCCAAAAGGCCGACTGGCAGCAGACCCCCTTGCTCTTGTGCATCGCAGAGCGCGATCGGCCCGGCCGCCAGCAGGGTCTGGACGACCGGCTGTTCTCGGGCATAGAGGAATTGCTCGGCTCACGCTTCGCAAAAGACTCGGCCGTCATCGCAGAGGGCCGTGTTGGGGTAGCGGTGGCCCTAGCGGCTGCACACCGACTCCTGTACGAGAAGAGGTGCGAACGGGTGCTCATTGCAGGAACCGACAGCCTTCTCAGCGGCGCAACGCTGAATGCATTTGAACGCGCCGGCCGCTTGCTCAACCACCTGAATTCGAACGGATTCATGCCCGGAGAAGCCGCTGGCGCGTTGCTCGTCACGCGACCTTCCGAGCAGCCTGAACTGCGCTGCATCGGCATCGGCTTCGGTATGGAGAAGGCGCACCTTGAGTCGGGACTGCCCTTGCGCGGAGACGGGCTGTGCCTGGCCGTCCAGGAAGCGCTGACAGACGCTGGGAGCGAGATGCACGACATGGACTTCCGCATCGCCGACTGTTCCGGAGAGCAGTATTACTTCAAGGAGGCGTCACTGACGCTGACCCGCACGCTACGCCGTCGCAAAGAAACCTTCGGCATCTGGCACCCTGCTGAATGCACCGGCGAGACAGGGGCCGCCAGCGGGCTGATCATGCTGACGGTGGCGCTGGAGTCCAGCCGGAAGTGCTATTCGCTCGGCGACAACATGGTCGCGCATTTCTCTAACGACAGCGGCCAGCGGGCCGCGGCCATCCTTCAATTCTCAGCCGCTACATAAGCAACTAGGCATGAGCAATCAGGTTTACGCCAACAATATGGAAGTGTCGT
>CAHJWV010000516.1 GCA_903643055.1 Burkholderiales bacterium
CGACCCGGCCCTCTATGCCCGCACCCTGCTGGCAGCGGGTTACTTCGAGGCGATCGCCTTTTCTGGCGAAGACCGCAAGCGCGCCGAGTTTTATCAAGACAACGCGCGCCGGGTGACCTTGCAAAAGCAGGCGGGCGATGTCGATGCTTACCTCGTCTCGCTGAACATGCAGTTGACCTTGGAAGCTTTCGACGAGACCGGCCGCTCGCGCATCGCGCAGCTGATCAACAAGTCGAACCAGTTCAACCTGACGACGCGCCGCTACACCGAGGCCGATGTGGCCGCGGCGCAGAACGATGCCGATGCCTTCACGCTGCAGGTGCGGCTGGCCGACACCTTCGGCGACAACGGCATGATCAGCGTGCTGGTCTGCCGCCGCGAGGGCACCGACTGGCACATCGACACCTGGCTGATGAGCTGCCGCGTGCTGGGCCGCAAGGTCGAGATCGCAGTCCTCCAGGAACTGGTAGCGCAGGCATGCGCTCGCGGCATCGAGCGGCTGATCGGCACTTATTTGCCGACCGAAAAAAACAAGCTGGTCGAAGCGCACTACGCCAAGCTCGGTTTCACGCTGCTCGACAAGCGAGCCGACGCAAGCACGGTGTGGGAACTGCGGACGGCCTCGGCGCCCACGGTCGCCGTGCCAATGCACATCGAGCGCATCGGGTTCGAGAAAGCAGGCGAGCCAGCGGTTGAAGCGGCCTGAGCCGCTTCGCATCGTCCATCAATGCTCGGCCGGGCGATCCGGCTGAACCTTCAAAGCAGGCCTTCGGGCCTGCTTTTTTGTTGCTCGCGGGTCAGACGCGCCGCGATGACACAGTCAATGGCGGCCGAGCCGCAAGCGACGAGCCATCGGCCTTCAGCACAGCCACCGTGCCGAGATCTCCCGCCACCAAGCGAATGCTTTGTGAAACCGTGGGCATGCCGGCAAATGCTGCTGCAATTTTTCGACCGTGGCCGTACACCCGGGACTGCGGCCAAGGCCCCGCCAGAAGACGGCTTGATTCTGAATGCCTGCACATCGAGTCACGTGAGTTCCTCGGCCCTCGCACATGAAACCGTTTCGCGGAGTTTCTCACCCAAATTTGCCAACAAATTCACGGTGCGAGAATTGCATCAGCCCCACAACGCCTCGTCAATCTTGTGGATGTCTGCATGAAGGCATTCATGCCGGGTGAGGCGTGCCGCTGGCCCCTGCCCATGCCGGGGTCAGCCCCAAACAGTGGCCCGGCTTGCACCGGCCTTGGGTCAAACCCAGACCCGCCTTAGGAGCGTTCATCGGTATGAGAACAAGAAAAGAACGAATTCATCTCGGCGTGGGGACCTTGATTTGGGTCACCGCGTTGCTGGTGGTCACCTTGGCCACCGGGCATGCCACGCCCGAAAGCGTGATCGAGCACCACGACCGCGAGTTGAGCGCCGTGGCCGGCGAGCAGGTTGCCAATGCCTGTGTGTCGTGCCATGACCTTCAGCACCGCACGCACCGCATCGGGCCGCACCTGATGGGCGTGCTGGGCCGGCACGCGGGCCGCACATCGGGCTACGACTACTCCGATGCGATGCGCTCAAGCGGCATCGTCTGGAACGAGAAGACGCTGAGTGAATTCCTGAAGGAGCCGAGCAAGATGGTGCCGGGAACGAAGATGGGCTTGTCCGGCATGGCCGAAAGCGACATCAAGACGCTCGTCGAATACATCAAGGAGCAACAATGAATTTGCCGGATGACACAGTAAGCTCCCTGAGCCGGCGCGGCCTGGTGTGCGCCGCGCTGATCGCTCCGCCCTTGCAAGCCGCCGCCATGGCGGCTCGCAGCCAAGTGCCCGCCGATGGCGCTGCCGCTTACCTCGCGGCGCTGTCTGAGCATCTGGAATTGCACGTGACGCGCTCGGTACAGCTGAAGGTCAAGACCGCCTTGTCGCTACCGGAGCAGCAGCAAATCCTGCGCACTGTTTATCAGCGGCTGCAGCAGGTGATCGGGCCGGCCTTTGAGACCGCGCGTGAAACCATCGGCGCCTGTGTCGCCGATGACCTGATCGGCCAGCGCAGCAAAGACATCCATGGGCTGAGCTTTGCGCAAACCGAACTGGCGATGCTGCTGGTCTCCCGGAGCGACGACTGATGACCCAATTCATTGACGCCAGAAACACCGAGTTCAACACGCCGCTGATCGCCGACATTTGCGTGGTCGGCGCAGGCGCCGCGGGCATCACGCTGTGCTCGAACCTCGCAAATAGCGGGCTCAGCATCATCCTGCTGGAAAGCGGCGGGCGCGACATCGACGGCGCCACGCAGAACCTTTATCAGGCCACGCAAAGCGGCATTCCCTACTACGACATGACCGCCTGCCGGCTGCGCTTCTTTGGCGGCACGACCAACCACTGGGGCGGCTACTGCCGCGAGAACGACCCGATCGACTACGCCGGGCGGCCCGATCTCGGCGTGCCCGAATGGCCGATCGGCTACGACGACATCGCGCCTTATGTGGTGACGGCCGCTCAGCAGCTCGGGCTGACGAAAGAAGGCTTTCAGCCCGACTGGCAAGCCAAGCAAAACGGCTTTCCCGAGTCCGACCTGCTGGAATCGCACTCGAAGGACTTCATCAGCAAGGTGTTCCAGATCAGCCGCCGGCGCCGCTTCCAGGAGCTGTATGCCGAAGACCTGGAGAAGCAGACCAACCTCGATGTGATCCAGTACGCCAACGTCACCCACATCGACGTCAACCCACAAGGCAACCGGGTGGACAGCCTGACGGTGCAAGCCATCGGCCGCAAGCCCTTCAAGGTGCAGGCGCAGCGCTTCGTGATGGCCGCGCATGCGGTCGAGAACGCACGGCTGCTGCTGCACTCCGACGACGTGATCGCCAAGGGCATCGGCAACAAGTCGGATCAGCTCGGCCGCAATTTCATGGAGCACGCCTACGTCGAGTCGGGGCTGTTCTTTCCGAACGAAAGCTTCCCGCGCTTCTATGACGCCGGCACGCTGGAGCGCATCAACCTCAACGTCAACCTGAGCCTCTCGGAAGCCGCCATGCGGCGCGAGAAGATGCTGCAGTACTACTGCCGCTTTCAGCCGATCTATGGCTACGAAGAGTCGGCCAAGGCCTTGTCGAAACTCAAAGGCCGCTTCTGGGAGCCGGGGGATCTGCGCACGCTCGATGCGCTGAGCGCCGTGCTGCGCGCGCCGTCCGAAAGCGCCAAGTTCGTGGCCTCGCGCGCGGGCGTGCTGCGGCCCAAGCCAATGGCTTACCTGCTCGATCACCGCATTGAACAAAGCCCGAACCCCGACTCGCGCATCACGCTGACCGACGAACGCGATGCACTGGGCGTGCGCAAGGTCAACCTGAATTGGGCGCTGTCAGACCTCGACTGCCACACCTTCGCGCGCGGCCAGGACGTGGTCGTTCGAGAGCTGACACGGCTCAAGCTCGGTAGCTTCAAGGCCCCAGCGCTTGCGCCGAAGGCGATCCGCGACAACGCCCGCGGCCATTACCACCACATCGGCACGGCACGCATGGCCAAGAGCGAGCGTGACGGCGTGGTCGATACCGATGCGAAGGTCTTCGGCATGGCCAACCTCTTCATGGCCAGCAGCGCGATCTTCCCGACCTCCGGCTACTCCGGCCCGACGATGATGATCATCGCCTTTGCGATCCGCCTGGCCGATCACTTGAAGAAAACCACGACAGGAGTCAGCGCATGATGAAGAAACTGGCCGCATGGCTGTTGCTGCCGCCCATCGTGGTGGCCGTTCCCTGGCTGCTGGCAGCGATCCAGCGGCGCTGGCTTTCCGCGGGTGTGCTGCTCGTCCTGTGGTTCGCGGCTTATGCCGTGATGTTCAAGCTGTGGGCCGGAGTGGGCTTCGTGGCCCTCGTGCTGCTGGGCCTGGGTGTGGCGTTCACATCGAAGATTGAGTTCGGCCGAACTGAAAATTCGTTTTGATCGCAAGCAGATGTCTGTTCTCAGACCTGGTGCGGCGGCTCAGCGCTCATCGAAAAGGCCCTTGATTGCCCGCGGCGGTCAGGCGATTTGGGGGATCATGGTTGAATCGATCCACCCCCTGATGGCCACATGACATTTGATTGCAGTAAGGCATTGCGCTCCGTTCGACATCTGGCCGGCCTGCTTTTGTCCAGCGCCTTGTTCGGTGGCTGCGCGAGCGAAGCCGAGCGACAAACTGAAGCCGCCACGGCTTGGAAAGCCTCGCTGCCCGCGTCGTGGGCCGACTATGGCTCGCCACCTCTGGAGCATTTCAGGCTGTTCCTGAAGGCCTTCATGGCCAGCAGCCTCAGAGACCCGGCCTCGGCCCAATACGGCGAGTTCATGGTGCCGCAAAAGAGTTACGCCATCGTCGATGCCGATCGGAAAAAGGTGGTGTATGGCTATGCGAGCTGCGTCTACGTGAATGCCAAAAATTCTTACGGCATCTATACCGGCAACCACATGTTCTGGTTTCTGTCGAAGAACAACGAGGTCTTGCTGTCTCGCGACCTGACCGACACCGCATTCTTGGCGGTGACGTACCAGAACAACCTGGTCAAGTGCCTTGATTACCACTACGAGACCCAGTGAGCGGTGGGCCCGCGTGAGGCTTCGAAGGCGTTGATGGGCCACTGCGTCCATCCTGTGCATCGCGTTCTGCGACTCATCGCAGGCTGCGTGTCGATGTGAAGTCAGATGCCGACACTTCGGTCACGTCACGACCCGGAGCTTCTTCGACCGCCATGCATTCCCGCACCCGATTCGTTTGGCCCTGGATACGCAGCGCGGCGCGCTCTGCACTGTTCATCTACCTGGGCGTTTGCCTGCTGCTCTTTCTGCTGCAGCGCCACTTCATCTATCACCCGCCGCCGTCTTTTGAGCCGGCAAGCGCCACCGTGATGAGGCTTACCGTGGACGGCGCCGATTTGCAGGTCACGACCATGCCGCGGGCCGGCCCGAAGGCCATCGTCTATTTCGGCGGCAATGCGGAAGACGTCAATCAAAGCCTGCCGGGCTTGATGGCCGCCTTCCCGGACCAGTCGATCTATCTGATGAACTACCGCAGCTACGGTGGCAGTACCGGCGAGCCCTCGGAGCGCGCGCTGGTTGCCGATGCGCTGGCTTTGTTTGATCAGATGCGGTCTGCGCATGAAGAGATCACCGCGATCGGCCGCAGCCTTGGGAGCGGCGTTGCGGTGCAGTTGGCAAGCCAGCGGCCGGTCGCGCCTGATTCTCGTCACGCCCTATGACAGCGTGCAGGAAGTAGCCGCTCGAACCTTTTGGTTCATCTCGCTGAATTGGCTGCTACGAGACAAGTTCGAATCGTGGCGCGTCGTCGGCAAGATCAGCGCACCGACATTGCTCATTGCAGCGGAGCATGATGAAGTGATCCCCGGCGCCAACACCGAAGCCTTGTTCAAGCACTTCCGTCCGGGCATCGCACGCCTGCAGCAGATCAAAGGTACCGGCCACAACAGCGTGTCGCAGAGCGACGACTACCTGCCCTTGCTCAAAAGCATCTGGTAAGTGCACCGGCTGACCGATGATCGCGTTGTCATCGCGTTGGGTGCCTGGCCTGCACGGCTGGCGCATTGAACATCGACTGTGTCAGAAATAGCTAACGCACCACCTTCAGGCGGTTCAAGGCTTGCCGCAGAAACTGCGGCCGCGAGGCAGGTGCAAAGCGCCAGAGAATCAGCTTTTCCGCCGAGGCCTTTGGCAGCATCAACACCAGGCTCGACCAGACGACGAGCGTGATGCGGCCCTTCCATCCCACGCCTTGCGGCACGAGCGCGGCGCAGATCACATCAGCCCACAGCTTGAAGCGGTTGTCGCCCGGCAGCGGATGAACCGGCGCCAGCCGCAATGAGGCCAGGCGGTAAGGCAGATAAGACAGGCTCTTGTCGACCGCGTTGTCCGGCATATTCAAGCCGGCCGAGCGCGCCACCCGCTGTGCGTACGCCACGCGCTCGCGCGTGCGGGTGACATCACGGGCGAACTTGGCGCCATCGAGCTGAGACACCGCGCCATCGTTCTTGCCGTGCACGCGGTAAGACACCAGCGGCTTCGCAACCGTCACCACATCGCCGAGAAACGGCGCAGCGGCCAGTGGCCCCGAATCGGCGATCTTGCCGAGCGAATCGTCCTGCGGAAAGATCTTCTGCAGGAACTCGCGCGAATACACATTGCCCGAGCCCGGCGGCGTCGGGTAAGCGCTGGTCGTCAGTGACCAACGGCGAATTTCTTCGGGCGTGGGCACCATCGGGAACTGCGGGAACACCGCGCCGAGCGAATGCCCTTGCGCATCGACGCTGCGCATCTGGAACTGCACCTTGCTGACACCCGGCCGCCACACGGGCACCAGCTCGCGGATCACGCTCGGGTGCAGCATGTCGTCAGAATCGAGAAAGATCACCACCTCGCCGTGTGAGCGCGCATAGCCGGCGTTGCAAGCAGCCAACTGGCCCGCGTTGGGCTGGAAGATCGCAGTGATGCGATCTCCAAATTGGCCAATGGCCAGCCTGGAGCCATCGGTGGAGCCGTCATCGACAACGATCACTTCCACCTGAGGCCAGTCGAGCGCCAAGGCGCTGTCGATGGCCGCGGCAACAAAGGACTCGTAGTTGTAATTCGGGATGACGACGGAGACGAGTGCGTGGGAATCAAGCATGGGGAACGGGGGCAACGCCTTGGCGGCGGAATTTCTGCAAATACGCTGCACGGTTGAAGCGCAGCATGATCAACGCGCGGGCCATCGGCTTCGGCGCCAGCACCAAGGCGGTGAACCACACGGCCTGCGTGATGCGCGTCTTCAGGCGCAGCCGGCGGCTCAGCACCTGCCCGATCGCCTGGCCCCAAAGCCGCGCCACGCTGTCGCCTTCCATCGGGTCATACACGCCGCCGAGCTTCTTCACCATCAGCCGGTAGTTGATGAAGACGATCTCGTTGTCGAGCAGGTTCTTCGCTGGCAAGGGCACGCCGTTTTTCTTCGCATGCTCGCGCAGTCCGATGAATTCCGAGGTACGCAGGCCGATCTGTTTGGAAAAGCGCAAATCCATCCGGTTTTTGTCGGTCCCGTGATAGCTCTGATTCTGCGTATGCAGGCGGTAATGCCCGAGCACCTTGTCGACCGTCACCACGTCGCCATAAACCGGGGCCACGGTGTTGAGATAACCATCGGGCGCCACTTTCACTTGAAGCGGCATCAGCTTGTCGAGGAACCAGCGTGCGTAAGCGTTGCCGGTGCACACCGGCCATTGGTAGGTGCCGAAACGGCTGAACTCGTCACGCACCGCGCGATCGTCATAACCCTCGGCATAGTTGCAGAAATGGCGCCCCAGCGCCTGGCCATCGCCACCGATCACGTTCAATTCGTACTGCAGCTTTGCGCAGCCGGTCTTCCAGTGGGCGACAACCTCTTCAATGGCACGCGGCTCCAGGAAATCATCGGCATCGAGAAACAGAACGATCTCGCCCTTCGACACCGCATAGCCCTGGTTGAAGGCCGACACGTGCCCGGCATTGGCTTGGTGGATATAGCGCACGCCCGCGAAGCCTTGAATCACGGCCGCCGAGCCATCGGTCGAGCCATCATCGACCACGATGATTTCAGTAGCCGGGTGGGTCTGGCGGACCACGCTGTCGATCGCCAGCCCGACGTACCTCTCGTAGTTGTAGCAAGGGATGACGACGCTGACGGTCGGCGCGGAAGAAGACGCTGTCATGGGTGGTAATCGGCGGAGTAAGTGGAGGCGAAGGGCAGGACCTCGGGCGGCAGCGTGGTCAGCTCTTCGAAGGGCTTGGAACTGTTCGACTTCACCGGCCGCGGCCAGA
>CAHJWV010000517.1 GCA_903643055.1 Burkholderiales bacterium
ATCGGCCCCGCGGTGCGTGCGATGCTGCAGCGCTATCGGCACGAGGGCCTGGTTTGATGCGCATTCTTTATGTCAGTGATGCCTTGAGCATCCACACCCGGCGCTGGGCCGAGGCGTTTCGCGATGCCGGTGCCGAGGTGCATGTGGCGAGCTTTCGCGCGGCGCAGATCGGCGGCGTCACGGTGCATGTGCTGCCGACGGGCGGCCTGGGCAAGGCCGGCTATCTGCTGGCGATTCCGGTGCTGCGACGGCTGTATGCACGCTTGCAGCCCGATGTCGTTCATGCCCAGTACGTGACGAGTTATGGATTCCTCGCCGCGGCAGCCCGCTTGAAGCCGCTGGTCGTGACCGCGTGGGGCACCGATGTGCTGATCAGCCCGCGTGAATCGGCGGTCTCGCGCTGGCTCGCCACGCGCGCGCTGGCCGCCGCCGATCAGGTGACGACGGTGGCCGAGCACATGAATGCGGCGGTCGAGGCGCTGGGTGCGCCGCGCGGCAAGATCACCGCGATTCCCTTCGGCGTCGACACCGCGTTGTTCCGCCCGCCAGCTCAAGCGCGCAGCGAGCCGCCGCCGCTGCGCGTGATCTCGACGCGCAACTTCGCGCCGGTCTACAGCGTGCACACGGTGATCGAGGCCGTTGCGCAACGGCGCGCGCGCGGTGAGGCGCTAACGCTCGATCTGGTCGGCGCCGGGCCGCTGCGGGCCGATCTCGAAGCGCAGGTGCGCGCGGCCGGGCTCGAACGCGAGGTGCGCTTTCATGGCCACGTCGACCACCCGACGCTGGTCGCGCTGCTGGGCGCGGCGCAAGTGTTCGTCAGCGCGGCCGTTTCCGATGGCAACAACGTGTCGCTCAACGAGGCGATGGCCTGCGGCTGCTTCCCGATCGCGACCGACATCGCGGCCAATGCGCAATGGATCGGCGATGGCCGCAACGGCCTGCTGTTCCCGCCTGGCGATGCCACGCGGCTGGCCGATGCGATCGCGCGTGCCTCTGCGGATGCCGGCTGGCGATCGGCCGCTAGCGCGGAGAATCGCGGCATCGTCGAGGCCCGCGCCGATTGGCGGGTGGGCGTGGCGCGCATGAGCGCGGTGTACGAGGCGCTGGCTCGGCCATCGGCCCAAGCTGGGGTCAGTCGGCAAGCCAAGCCGCCGGCCGATGGCTGACGATGATGAAATAACGATGATCGGTAGACGATTGCACTGCTTTGAGGGCGGTGAGTTATCTGCTACACACGCGTCCGCCCCACGACCCGATTCAACGTGACATGACCCCACCGCTGCTCGTGATCTTCGGAACCGGCGCCCAGGCCCGCAAGGCCTTTCATTGCTGGACGCTGGCGGGCGGCACGGTCATCGCCTTCGCTGATGAAAACATCGCGGCCGTGAGCCCGGTGCCGGGGCTGCCGGTATGGCCTGCGGCCGATCTGGCCGGGCCACCGCCCCAGGCCAGCCTCTTCATCGCAATCGGCCACGGCGCGGTGCGCGAGCGGCTGATGGACCAGCATGCGGCGCAGGGCTGGCCGCTGCCGGCGCTGGTGCATCCGAATGCCAGCGTCGCGCCCGACGCGCAATTGGCGGCGGGCGTCATCGTTGCGGCCGGCGCGGTGGTGGAAAGCGGCGCGCTCATCGGCCGTGGTGCGATCATCGATGTCGGAGTGATCGTCGATCATGACTGTGTCATTGCACCCTTCAGCCACCTGCGGCCCGGCCAGGTGTGCCTGCCCTTCACCCGCTGGCCCGCATGACGGGCGATTGAGACGGCCGAATGCGCATCCTCTACATCAACCATTACGCCGGCTCGCCGCTGCATGGCATGGAGTACCGGCCGTACTACCTCGCACGCGAATGGGTGCGCGCTGGGCATGCGGTGCAGATCGTCGCGGGCTCGTTCTCGCATGTGCGCGCCCGCCAGCCCGAGACGGTCGGCAGGCCGATCAACCAGTCGATCGACGGCATTGACTACGCCTGGCTGCCGGTGCCGCGTTACAGCGGCAATGGCGTGGGTCGGGTGCGCAACATTCTGTCGTTTCTGCGGCAGGTGTGGCGCCTCGCGCCGCGCATGGTGCGTGAGTTCCGGCCCGATGTGGTGATCGCGTCCAGCACCTACCCGATGGACATTTATGTCGCGCGTCGCATTGCGCGCCGGGCGCAGGCGCGGCTGGTGTTTGAGGTGCACGACCTGTGGCCGCTGTCGCCGATCGAACTCTCGGGCATGTCGCCGTGGCATCCGTGGGCGCTGCTGTGTCAGAAAGCAGAGAACGACGCTTACCGCAATGCGGACCTCGTGGTGTCAATGCTGCCCAAGGTCGCGCAACACATGGCTGCGCACGGCCTCGATCTGCGCAAGTTGTACATCGTGCCGAACGGCATCTCGCCCGATGAATGGCAAGGCACGCCTGAAGCGCTGAGCCCCGCGCTGCTGGCGCATGTTCGGGCGCAGCGCGAGGCGGGCCGCTGCGTGGTCGGTTATGCCGGCTCACACGGCCTGCCGAATGCGCTGGGCAGCTTGCTCGATGCCGCCGCCTTGCTGGCCGATGCCCCGATCGCCTTCCTGCTGGTCGGTGACGGCCTGGAGAAAGCCCGCTTGGCCAAGCGGGTGCACGCCGAGGGCTTGTCGAACGTCACGCTGTTTCCGCCGATTCCGAAGGCGCAGATCCCGGCCTTGCTGGCCGAGTTCGACATCGCCTACATCGGCTGGCAACGCGTGCCGATCTACCGCTTCGGCATCGCACCGAACAAGCTGATGGACTACATGATGGCCGGCTGCGCGGTGCTGCATTCGGTGGAGGCCGGCAACGACCCGGTGGCCGAAGCGGGCTGCGGCCTGACCGTGCCACCCGAATCGCCATCCTCCATCGCCCAGGGGTTGCTCGAACTGGCGGCCCTGAGCGTTGACGCCCGCCAGCGCATGGGCGAACGCGGCCGCGCGTTTGTGCTGGCGCATCACGCTTATCCGGTGCTCGCGATGCAGTTCATCGACGCGGTGCAGCGTCTGGATGAAAGGGCGAGCCAGCTGCCGGATTTCCATGAGCCACCCTGGGCATCTGCCGCACGGATGAGTGTTCCGAGGCCGAGGGCTGCCGATCGCGAACTCGCGCAGGCGCAGGGCCTTCAGGCCGAACGCGATGAAGAGCGCCTCAGCGAAGCCTTTCGCGATACGCAGCCCGATTTCGAAGGCCATCGGGTCGAAGCCGAGCCCGCCCTGGCCGAACCGATCTTGAACCCGACCGCGAGCCAGGCGCGTGCCATCGCGGTGGTGTTTCTTTCCACGGGGTTTGATTCGGCCGATGCCGCGGGTCGCTTCAAAGCGCCAGATGCAGGCGGTGCGAACGCCATGGTCCATGCCATGGCCGATGCCCAGGCGGCGGCTCAGGTGGCCGCCGCTTCAGGGCCAGCCCATGCGTCCGCAGCCACCGCGGGCGCCCCGCATGAGGCCCTGCCTGCGGTTCAAGCTGTTTCCACTGAGGCCACCGCTGCACCCCATCGCGATGAGCCTTCGTTAGATCGG
>CAHJWV010000518.1 GCA_903643055.1 Burkholderiales bacterium
GGCGTTGCCTGGCGTGCAGGTGCTGCGTTGCCGGATCGGGCCGGTGGCGCCGAGCGAGCGTCTTGACGCGAATCGTTGCGGCCACGGCCTGGATTGCCGCCACCGCCGCCGCCGCCGTTGCTGCGCCCACCCCCGCCGGCATTGCCACCGCGGTGGCCGCCACGGCCGGCACCTTCGCCGATCACCATGCGGCCCAGCACGATGGGCTCGGCTCGTTCATTCGCGCCGGGCGCAAAGCCAGGAACGATCTCTTTCGGGATCTCGCGCTTGATCAGCTTTTCGATCTCGCGAAGGAAGCCGTTTTCATCCACGCACACCAGCGAAACCGCCTCCCCTTGCGCGCCTGCACGGCCGGTGCGGCCGATGCGGTGCACATAGTCTTCCGGCACGTTGGGCAACTCGTAGTTGACGACGTGCGGCAACTGGTCGATGTCGATGCCGCGGGCTGCGATGTCGGTGGCGACCAGCACTTGCAGCGAGCCGCTCTTGAAATCGGCCAGCGCTTTGGTGCGTGCGCTCTGGCTCTTGTTGCCGTGAATGGCCATTGCGCTGATGTCTTGCTTCAGCAGGTGTTCAACCAGGCGGTTGGCACCGTGCTTCATGCGCGTGAACACCAGCACCTGATCCCAGTTGTTTTCCTTGATCAGGTGGCACAGCAGATCCTTCTTCAGCTCGCGGCCCACCGGGTGGACCTTCTGCGCGATGCTGTCGTTGGTCTGGTTGCGGCGCGCCACTTCGATCAGCGCCGGCTTGTTGAGCAAACGGTCAGCCAGCGACTTGATTTCGTCGCTGAAGGTGGCTGAGAACAGCAAGCTTTGCTTTTGCTGCGGCAGCACCGCCAGCACCTTCTTGATGTCGTGGATGAAGCCCATGTCGAGCATGCGATCGGCTTCATCGAGCACGAAAATCTCGATGTGGCTCAGGTCCAGCGTGCGCTGTTGATGGTGATCGAGCAGCCGGCCAGGAGTCGCGACAAGGATGTCGACCCCGCGCTTGAGCTTGTCGATCTGTGGTTGCATGCCGACACCGCCGAACATCACCATCGATGTCAGCTTGGTGTACTTGCCGTAGTTGCGCACGCTTTCTTCGACCTGAGCGGCGAGTTCACGCGTGGGTGTGAGGATCAACGCGCGGATCGGCAAGCGGCCTTTGGCATCGCGCACACCGGGGTTCGCCATCAGGCGATGCAGCATCGGCAGCGTGAAGCCGGCGGTCTTGCCGGTACCGGTTTGAGCGCCACCGAGCAGGTCACCACCGCTCAAGACCGCCGGGATGGCTTGCGCCTGGATGGGAGTCGGGGTGGTGTAACCCTGTTCGTGAACGGCACGCAGCAGCGGCTCAGCAAGGCCGAGGGAGTCGAAGGACATTGGATTCCAGAGAGTGAATCGGCCTGTCGCTTTTACGAGGTGCGCCAGTCGCAGGCAGACGGGTGAGGGAGCGCGGAGCTCAGGTCAGAAATGACATCGACGCGGTGACTGGTGCCTGCGTCGATAGAGCATTCTATCTGGGCCCCCTTTCGCGGGCCCCCGCAAAGAGGCGGGTGATTCGTGCATTGATCACACTTTGCGCCGCATCATGCAGCAAGATTCCCGAATCAAGGCGATAGGAAACACGCGGGAAACGTGCTGGGTGATGAGCGCATGGGCTCACCATAAAGCATGGTGCTCTGCCGCCGCGCCTGCGTTGAAAGGCTTCAGTGCGCCCCACTGCCATCAAGCGGCAGCGGCTCCCATCCCAGCAGTTCAGCCAGGCGCGTGACGACCCAGGTGGCTTCGGCAACCGACACGCCCGACTCCGGTGTCAACAAGCCGGCATGGCAGCGCATCAACACTTCGTCTTCCGAGACACCCAGATCGAAATGCACTTGTTTGCCGTGGTCGACCAGGTGATTGGCCAGGTCTTCGCAGGCTTCGTAGCGCGACCGCACTTCCGTCATCGGTGCGGTCAGGCGCCGCCTGGTGTCGGTATAGACCGCATAAAAGGACGGCGGAATTTCGATCTGGTAGTCGTCAGACATGGGCGCGGCACTTTGCTAGGCACGGTGTGGGCTGCTGCCGCCAAACGGCGCGGTCAGCAGGAAGCCGCGCATTGTCGGGCGGGTCTGGATGCGAGGCCCCGGTGGCCCAGGAAAGACTGCGCCAGTTCGCGATCAAACGATCCTTCAGCGGCAGCGTGGGTGAACTCGCAAGGTGGCTCAACGAGGCGCCGGCAACGCCCTTGCAACCCGTGGGCGGGCTTCGATCGTGAAGTACAAGATCGTCGCGATGATCAGCGGCGCCACGTAGTACATCGCGCGATAGGCCAGCAGCGCACCCAGCAATTGGCCTTCTGGCACCAGGCTGCCGAGCAGCGCGATGAACACCGCCTCCAGCACGCCCAGGCCCGCCGGCACATGCGTCAACACGCCGGCCATTGCGGCGATCAGCAGCGAGCCCAGCACCAAGGGGTAAGCGACGTCGCCTTTCAGCAGCACGAAAACGATAGCGCCCATCGTGGCCCAATTCGCGGCCGAGACCGTCATCTGCCACAGCGCCATGCGCCCACTTGGCAACTCGAAGCGATGGCTACGCAGCGACAAGCTGCGGCGTGGCGAGAACGCGCAAGCCAGCACATAGGCCGCTGCCGTGGTCAGCAGTCCGAAGCCGAGCGATTTCAAGGCCACGGCGCCGATCTTCCAATCGTCGGGTGGCGTAACCCATTCTGATGCGAACAAGAGGCCGGCCAGCAGCAGATAACCCAACCAGTTGGTCACGAGGCTCAAGCCCAGCACGCGGGTCACGGTGTTGGCGCCCAGTCCTTGCCGAGAATAAAGGCGATAACGCAGCGCAAAGCCACCGACCAGCGAGCCCAGGTTCAGGTTGAAGGCGTAGCAAACAAAGGTCAGCGGAACCACATGGCGCGCTGGCACTTCATGGCCGGTCCATTGTTTGCCGATCAGATCAAAGCTGCTGTAGATCGAATGGCTCAACACGGCCAGCGCCGCAGCGATCCATAAGGTGCGAGCAGGGTAAGCACGCAAGGCCTCGCCGACTTCGCTCCATTCGATCGTGCGTGCTTGCGTGACGAGCAAGGCGACAACCAACAGCACGAAAGCGATCGTCGCCGCGCGCCGCAGATGCGGCCACCAGCGCCGCCGCTGGGTCGGCGAAGGCAGGGCGGAGGCGTGGGTCATGGTCACGATGCCTGCGTTTCTTGCCCGCGCTCTTGCACGAGGTCCGCACCGCTGCGCTCGGCGTTCGCTTGCGTCGAGGTCTGGCTGATGTGCTGAATGCGAGGTTCGTGTGCAGGCAACCAACCCGCCCAGGCGGGGAAGCGCCGCAGGAAATGGAAGACGAAGTAAGTCAGTGCCATGCGCGGCCATGAAGGCGCGGCTTCGGTCGGCGCCGGCACCTCCTTGCAGCTGTGCGCGATCAATTCTTCAAGGCGTGCCCGAAGCTGCTGGTTGAAGACCTTGTCGCGAATGATCACGTTGGCCTCGAGGTTCAAGGACAGGCTCAGCGGGTCGAGGTTGCTTGATCCGACCGTGGCCCATTCATCGTCGGCCAAGGCCACCTTGCCGTGCAAGGGCCGCTTGCAGTATTCGTAGATCTGCACGCCGGAGCGCTGCAGGTGGTCATACAGCATGCCTGCAGCTACCTTCACCACCGCCATATCGGGCTCGCCTTGCAGGATCAGCCGAACGCGCACGCCACGGCGCGCAGCGCGGCGCATTTCCTTCAGAAAGCGGTAGCCGGGAAAGAAATAGGCGTTGGCAATGATCACTTCGTGGCGCGCGGCCCTCAGCGCAATGCGGTAGTGCTTTTCGATGTCGCTGCGGTGCTGGTGGTTGTCTCGGGTGACGAACATCGCATCGGCTTTGCCGGCCTGATTGGCGGCCGCCGGGTGCGGCGCGTCGGGCTTGCGCCGGCGGAACCAGGGCCGGCGGCCACGAGACTGAGGCGGCGACACCGAGTTCAGCGCGAAGCGGTGAATGTCTTCGACGATGGGACCGTTGACTTCCACCGCGTAGTCCTGCTTGGCTTGCGGCCCGAAGTCGGCCAGGTGATCGGCTGAATAGTTGATACCGCCCACGAAAGCGCGAACACCATCGATCACGACAATCTTGCGATGCATGCGCCGAAACACGTTCAGCCGCATGCCCAGCAGCGGCGCATGTGGATCAAACACATGGAAGCGCACGCCGGCTCGGGTCAGCGAGCCAATGAATTCAGGCGAAAGGTCGGGTGAGCCGAAGCCATCGACCGTGATGTCAATCTGCACGCCGCGCTGAGCCGCCATCAGCATGGCTTCATGCAGCGCCAAGCCGACCTTGTCTTCGAAGAGGATGAAGGTTTCGATCAGCACTTCGTATTTGGCCTGCGCCAGCGCTTCGAACACGGCGGGGAAAAAGGCTTCGCCGTTTTCGAGCAGCTCGAAACGATTGCCAGACTTCCAACGGGGCTTGATGCTCACAGTGTGATCTCCGCGGCGAGGGGGGCGTGGTCCGACAGGTGGGACCAGGGTTTGTGGGGCAAGACCATCGGCTTGTGCACCTCGGCATTGCGAACGTAAATCCGGTCCAGACGCAGCACCGGGAAACGCGCCGGGAAGGTCTTCGCGGCACGCCCATTGGCATGCACGAAAACCTCGCGCAGGCCGGCACATCGGTTCAACACGCTGTGTGCACGTACCCGCCAGTCATTGAAGTCGCCGGCGATCAGCAGCGGCGCGTCCGGCGGGATCTCGGTGTCGATCAACTTCACCAGCAATTCAAGTTGCTTGCGGCGATGGGCCTCCTGCAGGCCGAGGTGCACGCAGATTGCATGCAGCTGAGTCTCTTCATTCCCTGGCACGCGCATCACGCAGTGCAGCAACCCGCGCTTCTCCGGGCCGCTGACGGAGACATCGCGGTTCTCGTAGCGCTCGATCGGGAATTTCGACAGCACCGCGTTGCCGTGGTGGCCAGAGGGGTAGACCGCGTTGCGGCCATAGGCAAAGTCCGTCCAGATGCTGTCGGCCAGAAACTCGTAGTGCGGCGCTTCGGGCCAATTCGCATGGCGAGTCGGGTGCGTGGTGTGTGTTCCCAATACCTCTTGCAGAAAGACGATGTCGGCACCAACGCCGCGCACTGCTTCGCGCAGCTCATGGAGGATGAAGCGGCGGTTGAAGAATGAAAACCCCTTGTGGGTGTTCACGGTGAGCACGCGAAAGGACAACTTGTTCGTACGGGGGGTCATAGAAGCACAGGCTGGGCACCGAACAGCGCGCCGCAGAGGTCGTTGATTGAGCTTCGTTTGTAAGGAAACTCGGCGTCATCTGCTGTAGGAAGAGCGCCCGATGCACTGTCACGCGATGGCGATTGATGCGCGCAATTCGCCGGAATGAGATTTCAAGTGCTCGTAACTGCCGGTGGTTTGACGCAACACAGCGTATGGATACCTACAAACTGTGCGTTGGTCTTCCCGATTTCAGTCTTGCTGGAAAGCCATCCATCACAACGTAGCCAAGCCATGAATGGGCTGACCGGTGCTGCGCTGCAGGTTATGCGACGCTTGTTTGAATCTGATGAAGCGGTGCTTCGCCTCGAATGCTTTGCGTGATCACGCATTACATGACTTTACAGAGTCAGCGGAACCCTCTCATATCCTAGGCAAGCGCTAGCAGTTCGGAATTTCTGCCTCTGCATGCGGGTGTCATTGCCAAATGTCTGCCACTACAACGAAAGAGACTCGTATGAGAGACCCAATCCAAAAACCGCTGAATGCCATTGTTCTGGCGTGTATCGCAATGACCGGCATGATGGCCGCCGCGTCGGTGCAAGCTGCCCCAACCGTCTGCTTCTACGAGCACATCGATTACCGGGGTGCTTCGTTCTGCTCCGATGCCAATAACCCCTGGGTCGACCGCAGCTGGAACGACCGCATTTCTTCGGTTCGCGTGCCTGCCGGCGCCAAAGTCACGCTGTATCAGCACGTCAACTATCAGGGCTCTGCGCTGGTCTTGACGGGCAGCAATGCGAACCTCGTGTCGTCTCGCTTCAATGACTTGGC
>CAHJWV010000519.1 GCA_903643055.1 Burkholderiales bacterium
AGAGCCTGCGTGGCAAAGGCAGTGTGGCCGCCGCGGGCACGGCGTCGAAAAGCGAGGCTTCGAAGGGTGACACCGTCAAGCGGCGAGGCAGCGCTGCCTCGCCTGCCGGGGCAGCGAAGGAAAAAGAGAAAGAGAAGTCGGCGGCTGGGGGCAAGGCCGAGTCCAAGACCGCGCCGGCCGCGCGTAAGAAGCGGGCGGCCTGAGCGCCGTCGGCCATGGCTTCATCGACCTCCACAGTGAGCTGACATGCCCAACAGCCTGAGCCTGTACCACCAGAAGCGCGACTTCCAGAAGTCACCTGAGCCGGCAGGGCAGGTGATGGCTTCCGGCGACGAGTTGTCGTTCGTGATCCAGAAGCATGCGGCGCGGCGGCTGCACTACGACTTTCGGCTCGAACTCGATGGCACCTTGAAAAGCTGGGCGGTGCCCAAGGGGCCGAGCCTCGACCCGGGCGACAAGCGCATGGCGGTCGAGGTCGAAGATCACCCGCTGTCGTATGCCGGGTTTGAAGGCACGATCCCGCCCGGCCACTACGGCGCCGGCAGTGTGATCGTCTGGGACCGGGGCACTTGGCAACCGGTGGGCGACCCGCGGCGCGGTTTGCGCGAAGGCAAGCTGAAGTTTGAATTGCAGGGCGAGAAGCTGCGCGGCGGCTTCACCTTGGTTCGCATGCGGCCACGCGACGACGAGCGCCAGACGGCCTGGCTGCTGATCAAGGAGCGCGATGACGAAGCGCGCGACGCGGCCGAGTTCGACGTCGTGGAAGCGCTGCCAGACAGCGTGCTGGCCGCGGCGAAAAGCGTTCGCGCCGCCAGCCCGAAGGCGAAGGCCGGCGCTGCCAAACCCGCTCCAGTGAAAAAGGCGCCGCCCGTCAAGAAGGCGGTTGGCAAAGACGGCAAGGTGGAGGCGAAGAAAGTGCATGCCGCTTCGGCCCTGCCGCTGAGCCTGTCGCCGCAATTGGCGACCCTGGTCAGCGAAGCCCCCAGCGGCGACGACTGGCTGTACGAAATCAAGTTCGATGGTTATCGCCTGCTGACCCGCATCGACGGCGATGACGTGCGCTGCTTCACCCGCGCTGGGCATGACTGGTCGCACAAGCTGCCAGCGTTGGTAACGGCGGTGCGTGAGCTCGGGCTGCCCAGTGGCTGGCTCGATGGCGAAATCATCGTGCCGGACAAGAGTGGCGCGCCCGATTTTCAGGCACTGCAAAACGCGTTCGAGGCGCATCACACCAGCCGCATTCAATACTGCCTGTTCGACTTGCCGTTCTGTGACGGCCACGACCTGCGGCCGCTGCCCTTGGTGCAGCGGCGTGAGCTGTTGGCGTCGTGGGTAGGCCGAGCCAAAGACGGACCGCTGCGCTTCAGCGAATCCATCGAAGGCGAGGTGCCGGCCTTGTTGAAGTCGGTGCAACAGGCGGGGCTCGAAGGGCTGATCGGCAAGCGCCGCGACGCGCCCTATCGCTCGCAGCGCAGCAGCGACTGGATCAAGCTGAAGGTCCAGGCGCGCCAGGAGTTTGTGATCGGTGGCTTCACCGACCCCCAAGGCGCACGCACCGGCCTGGGCGCCTTATTGCTGGGCACGCACGACGAGCAGGGCGCATTGCGCTACGCCGGCAATGTGGGTACCGGGTTCAGCGAGAAGGTGCTGGCCGATCTGCGCGAGCAACTCGATGCCTTGGTGACCGAGCGCAGCCCGTTCGCCGATGCGCCGCAGCGGGTCGGCACGGTCAAGAAGGTGAAGCCGCATTGGGTGTCTCCGAAGCTGATGGCCGAGGTGTCGTTCGCGCGATGGACGAATGACGGCCACGTGCGCCACGCGGTATTCCATGGTTTGCGCAACGACAAGCCGCCCCGGCGCATCACCAAGGAAGTGGCGCTTGCACCACCGGCCAAGAGCGTGGCTGCTTCGACCGATGCACCGAAGCGGCCGACGCGCGCCAAGGCCCGGTCTGCAACCCATGAGCCGACTGTGTCAGGCAGTGCGAAGGCAGCGTTGCCGAAGATGCGCATCACCCATCCCGAGCGGGTGATCGATGCGCAAAGCGGTGTGACCAAGGGCGAACTGATCGCGTTCTATGCGCAGGTCGCTGCGCTGATGCTGCCGCACTTGAAGCAGCGGCCGGTGTCGCTGATGCGCGCGCCTTCGGGCATCGACGGGCCGCTTTTTTTTCAAAAGCACGCCGAGACGCGCGAGTTGGCGCATGTCGATGTGCTGGACCGGGCGCTGTATCCGGCGCACGACCCGCTGCTGGCGATCGGCAGTGACGCCGGGCTGTTATCGGCCGTGCAGATGAATACCGTCGAATTCCACACCTGGAATGCGACGACGCGTTCAATGGGCAAGCCCGACCGCATGCTGTTCGATCTCGACCCCGGCGAGGGCGTGCTTTGGGCGCAGGTGCAGGAGGCGGCCACGCTGGTGCGATCGTTTCTCGATGAGCTGGGCCTCGTCTCGATGCTCAAGACCAGCGGTGGCAAGGGCCTGCATGTGGTCGTACCGCTGAAACCTCAGCATGACTGGGATACGGTGAAGGCGTTTTCACGCGCGATCGTGCAGCACTTGGCCGACGTCATTCCGCAGCGCTTTGTGGCCAAGAGCGGGCCGAAGAACCGGGTCGGCCGCATCTTCGTCGACTACCTTCGCAACGGCCTGGGTGCAACGACCGTGGCCGCCTGGTCGGCCCGCGCCAGGCCCGGGCTCGGCGTCTCGGTGCCGGTGAGCTGGGATGAGCTGCCTCAATTGAACCGCGGTGCGCATTGGACAGTTCAGTCGATCGCATCGCGTCTTGTTATCGGCAATGCGCCCTGGGCGGACCTGGAAGGACAAAAGCAACTCCTGGCCGGGCCGATGAAGGCGCTGGGTTTCAAACCTTCCAAAGGAGTGGCATGAGCCGGCACGGTGAGCAGCGAGCGCAGCACAGCGAGAAAGCAGGCGGTGGCGATGCGCCGCGAGGGTTGGTCTATGT
>CAHJWV010000520.1 GCA_903643055.1 Burkholderiales bacterium
GCCGTGCCAATGCTTGTGTCCGGGTGGGCACCAGATGACGTCGCCTGCGCGAATCTCGACGATCGGCTCGCCTTCGCACTGCGTCCAGCCGCAACCCGCCGTGACGATCAATGTCTGGCCCAGCGGATGGGTGTGCCAGGCGGAACGCGCACCGGGTTCGAAGGTGACGCTGGCACAGGATGCGCGTGCCGGCGGCGGCGGGTTGTTCAGCATGTCGATGCGGACGGTGCCGGTGAAAAACTCTGCAGGTCCTTTGGCGGAGGGCTGTGTGCCGGGGTGGATGAGCTTCATTGAGATGTGCTTTCAGGGATAGTCACCCAACTTTATGGCCGGCCCCTTTGGCTGCGAAGACGGCAAAATCAGCATGCACATGTGCAAATGACTCACCAATGGCCAAAGAAAACCTGAATGACCTGCAAGCGTTCGTGGTGGTGGCGCGCGAGCGCAGCTTCACCCGCGCCGCCGCGCAGATGGGTTTGTCGCGCTCGGCGTTGAGTCACGCGATGCTGGCGCTCGAAGCGCGCATCGGCGTGAGGCTCCTCACCCGGACCACCCGAAGCGTTTCGACCACCGAAGCCGGCGCGCGACTGCTCGACACGGTGGCGCCGCGGCTGCAGGAAATCGAAGCCGAACTCGGGCAACTCAGTGCGATGCGCGACAAGCCCGCCGGCACGGTGCGCATCACGGCGCACGACCATGCGATCACCACCGCGCTCTGGCCACGTTTGCTGCCCTTGCTCAAGCAGTACCCCGACATCCAGATCGAGTTCAGCGTCGACTACGCCTTCACCGATATCGCGTCGCACCGTTTCGATGCCGGCGTGCGCGTTGGAGACCGCGTGGACAAGGACATGGTGGCGGTGTGCATCTCGCCGGACCTGCGCATGGCGGTGGCCGCCTCACCCGACTACCTTGCGGGCAAGTCGTTGCCGAAGAAGCCGCAGGACCTGACGGCGCACCGCTGCGTCAATCTGCGGCTCCCCACCCAGGGCAACCTGTACGCATGGGATTTCGAGAAAGGCAGAAAGTCGGTGAACGTGAAGGTCGAAGGCCAGACCGTGTTCAACAACACCTCACTGATGCTGCAAGCGGCGCTGGACGGCATGGGCTTCGCCTTCGTGCCGTTCGATCTCGTGCAGCCGCACATCGACGCGGGCCGACTCGTTCCGGTGCTGGAGGACTGGTGCCCGACCTTTCCGGGCTATCACCTCTACTACGCGAACCGGCGCCAGATCGCGCCGGCGTTGGCGCTGGTGATCGAGGCGCTGAGGTATCGAAGACCCGAGCGAGCTGCCGCTACCGCGAAGCGCTGAAGCGCAACGCCTTCACCACCAGGGAAAAGGCCGGAGACGGCTGGCGCTTGCTGGGGTAGTACAGGTGATAGCCGGCGAACTTGGGACACCAATCCTGCAACACGCGAACCAGCCGCCCCGAGTCGATGTGCGACATCAGTTCGTCTTCCGGCAGCAACGAGATGCCGAGTCCGGCCAGCGATGCGTCGACCTGCGGCGGTGCCGTGTTGAAGATCAGCGGCCCATCCACGCGGACGTTGACCTTGCGACCGCGCTTCTCGAAGTCCCACACATAGAGCCCGCCCGATGTCGGCATGCGTTGGTTGATGCATTGATGTGACGTGAGGTCGGCGGGCGTCTTGGGAATTGAGTGGACAGCGAAGTAATCGGGTGAAGCCACCACTGCCATTTGCAGCGGCGGGCCGATGGGCACTGCGATCATGTCGTTGTCGATCGTGTTCCCCATGCGCACGCCCGCATCGAAGCGGTCGGCCACGATGTCCCGAAAGCTGTAGTTCATGTCGAACTCCAGCTTGATGTCCGGGTACTCGCGCAGCAGCGGCGTGAGCTTGGGGAGCAGCACCGTGTGCAGCACGTTGTCGCCGCAGGTGATGCGCACGGTGCCTGCAGGCTTGTCGCGCAATTCGGTCAACGCCTGAAGTTCGCCCTCGATCTCGTCGAAGCGGTGGCCAATCGCCTTCATGAGCCGCTCGCCGGCGGACGTCGGCGCAACGCTGCGTGTGGTGCGCGTGAGCAAGCGGATCTGCAGCCCTTCTTCCAAGCCGCGTATCGCCTGGCTGAGCGCCGATTGCGTGACGCCAAGTGTGCCGGCCGCCTTGGTGAAGCTGCCCTCGCGGGCCACGGTCACAAAGGCCAGCAGGTCGTTGAGATTGCGTCGGGGCATGTCTGTCTTCACCGTGCGGACTGATTAGTGAGAGTAATAAATGTATTAAGCATTCATTACCTAGTCAATCAGCGTCGCCCTCGGCAAACTTCTTCCAAAGGAACATTCACCATGACAACTCAAGCAGATACCGCATCTGATCGCCGCGAATTCCTGAAGATGGCCGGCACCGGCGTGGCTGCCGTCGGCATGCTGACGGCAGCTAGCACCCCGATGGCCGCAGCGTCCAAGAAAAGCACACGGCTGCCCAATGGTGCCGACAATTTCTACACGAGCGACAAGGTCACCGTGCAGAAAGTCAGCTTCAAGAACCAGTATCAGATGACAGTCGCAGGAAATCTCTTTGTTCCCAAGACGCTGGACCGGAAGAAGCGCAACCCGGCGATCGTCGTCGGTCACCCCATGGGCGCAGTGAAAGAGCAAAGCGCGAATCTCTACGCAACGAAGATGGCGGAGCAAGGCTTCGTGACGATGTCGCTGGACCTCGCGTTCTGGGGTGGCAGCGACGGTCAGCCGCGCAACGCCGTCTCGCCCGACATGTACGCCGAGAGCTTCAGCGCCGCGGTCGACTACCTCGGCAGCCAGGCGTTCGTCGACAAGCAGCAGATCGGTGCCATCGGCGTGTGCGGCAGCGGCAGCTTCGTCATCAGTGCGGCGAAGGTCGACCCGCGCATGAAGGCCATCGCCACGGTGAGCATGTACGACATGGGCGCGGCCAACCGCGATGCGCTCAACCACTCGCAGACGCTCGAACAGCGCAAGCAGATCATCGCGGCCGCCGCCGAGCAACGGCAGGCAGAGTTCAACGGCGGCGCCGTCCGGTACACCGGCGGCACGGTCCCCACGCTGGCGGCCGACACGCATCCCATCCAACGCGAGTTCTTCGATTTCTACCGCACGCCGCGCGGCGAGTTCACGCCCAAGGGCGCATCGGCGCGCAACACCACCATGCCGACGTTGACCAGCAACGTCAAGTTCATGAACTTCTATCCGTTCATCGACATCGAGACGATCTCGCCGCGGCCGATGCTGTTCATCACCGGTGACCAGGCGCATTCCAAGGAGTTCAGCGAAGACGCTTACAAGCGCGCCGCCGAACCGAAGGAACTGTTCATCGTTCCGGGCGCCGGCCACGTCGACCTGTATGACCGCGTCACGCTGATCCCGTTCGACAAGCTGACGTCGTTCTTCAACAAGCACCTCGTCGCGGCGAGCGCCTGATGACAGCGCAAGCTATCAGTGCGCCTGCCGGCAGTGCGGTCTTCGAACAACGAAGCGAAGCGCAGCCTGCCCACTGGGGCGGCGTCTTTGCCATGACGCTGTGCGTCTTCGCGCTAATCGCCTCGGAGTTCATGCCCGTCAGCCTTTTGACGCCGTTGGCAACCGACCTCGAGGTCGCCGAAGGCATGGCCGGACAGGGCATTGCCATCTCGGGCGCCCTCGCGGTGCTAACCAGCCTGTCGATCTCGGCGATCGCCGGAAGGATCGACCGCAAGACGTTGCTGCTGTCGCTGACCGCGCTGATGTGCCTCTCCGGGGCCATCGTCGCGCTCGCACCCAACTACCTGACATACATGGCGGGCCGCGCGCTCATCGGTGTCGTGGTCGGTGGCTTCTGGTCCATGTCGGCGGCCACTGCCATGCAGCTCGTGCCGCCATCCAAGGTGCCCCGCGCTCTGGCGATTTTCAACAGCGGCAATGCGCTGGCCACGGTCGTTGCGGCACCGCTGGGCAGCTACCTCGCCTCGATCGTCGGCTGGCGCGGCGCCTTCTTCTGCCTGGTGCCGGTCGCGGTGATCGCGTTCGTCTGGCAGTGGTTCAGTCTGCCGGCGATGCAGGCACAGGCACGCGCAAAGGGTTCGAGCAACGTCTTCAGACTCTTCAAGAATCGACTGGTCGTGTTCGGCATGCTGGCGGTGGGCGTCTTCTTCATGGGGCAGTTCGCGCTGTTTACCTACCTCAGGCCATTCCTGGAGACGGTGACGCGGGTCGACGTGGCGACGCTGTCGCTCGTGCTGCTGACGCTGGGTGTCGCGGGCTTCATCGGCACCACGGTCATCGGCCGGTTCTTGAAGATGGGTTTCTACGGAACACTGACCATCATTCCGGTGCTGATGGCAATCATTGCGGTGGCTCTCGTCGGCTTGGGCGCTTTGGTGACCGTCACGACGGTGCTAGTGGGCGTATGGGGCCTGGTAGCAACGGCGGCTCCCGTCGGCTGGTGGCTGTGGATCGCGCGCACGCTTCCGCGGGACGCCGAGGCCGGGGGCGGGCTCATGGTGGCAGTCGTTCAGCTCTCCATCGCTCTGGGCTCCACGTTGGGCGGCCTGTTGTTCGACAGCAGTGGCTACCGGAGCACCTTTGCTTTCAGCGCCGGCTTGTTGCTGATCGGCGCGTTCCTGGTTTTCTTGACAGCGCGTGCCGACTGCACGAAATCAACATGACCCAC
Source organism: Burkholderiales bacterium (assembly GCA_903643055.1). The sequence goes on from CAHJWV010000520.1 coordinate 4,646, forward strand.
AACCGCAGTCCTTTTGCCATGACGATCAAACCTCGCCGACGGTGGACCCTGCATCTCGCGGGCTTGTTCATCGGCCTGCTCGCTATCGGTGGCAGCCGCGCCGAGTCACGCATGTGGATGACGGTCGGCGAACGTCGCCTGGCCGTGACCTTGGCCGATACGGAGGCCGCCCGTGCATTCGCTGCGCGACTGCCAATGACGCTCGACATGACTGATCTCAACGGCAACGAAAAGAAGTTCGATTTGCCGAAGGAGTTGCCTGCCAACGCCAGTCGACCAGGAACGATCCGCAACGGTGACCTCATGCTGTACGGCACGAACACCGTGGTCGTCTTTTATCTGACCTTCGATTCGCCGTATTCGTACACGCGCCTTGGCCGTGTGGACGACCCTGACGGCTTGGCGCAAGCGCTCGGACAAGGCAGCGTCAAGGTCGAATTCTCAAGGCAATAAAGACTCGGCGCGGGACGCGGCTCGTCCGGTGGCCGTCATGGCCGCGGCTCCTTGACGGAAAGAATCCACTCGGCCAGCTTCCTGGCATCGGCGTCGCCGACCTGCGCGTTCGGCGGCATCGGGACCACGCCCCACGCGCCCGCGCTGCCCTTGGTGATCTTGTTCGCCAGATAAGTCGTGGCGTCGCCCTGGCCGGCGTACCTGGCTGCCACAGCCTTGAAGGCCGGGCCGACCACCTTCCTGTCGACGGCATGGCACGCCATGCAGTTTTTGGAGGCGGCCAGCGCCTGGTCGGCCCATGCAGGCGCCGCGGCGGCGACCCCCAGGAGCCAGGCGATGGCGAATTTGTCGATCGTGTTCCCAGTTCGCAAGCGGATGCAGGGGCCGCACGGCGTTGCGGTCATGGCTTGTGCTCGCCGTGCGCGGCCGGTTGGGCGCCGGCGTTGAGCGCGCGCACCTGCGCCTTCACTTCCCGCGTCTCCCGCTTGCCGTCCTTGCCCTCGAATACCAGCGTCAGCGGCACCGTGTCGCCTTCCTTCACCTGCTGCTTCAGGTCCATCAGCATCACGTGGTAGCCGCCGGGCCTGAGTTCCACGGTCTTGCCGGCCGGCAGTTCGACCGCCGGCACCTGACGCATGATCATCACGTCGTTCTGCAGCGCCATCTCATGGACTTCGACGACCGGCGTGAGGGGCGAACTCGCCGACACGAGCCGGGTGTCCTTGGCGGCATTGAGTTGCATGAAGGCGCCGGTCGCCTTCTGCTGCGGCACGGTGGCGCGCACCCAGGCGCCGTTGACGCTGACCTGGGCCTGAGCGGCCATGGCGGCGAGCAGCGCCGCGGCGAGGACGAGTGAATGGGCAGTGGTTTTCAGGGGGATCCCGCAAGCGTTGAATATCGGATCCGCCACTGCCTTCAGGTCGCCATGCAGATCGCCTTCACCTCGGTGTACGCATCCAGCGCCGCGTTGCCGAAGTCGCGGCCCATGCCCGATTGCTTCATGCCGCCGAAGGGCATCGCGGGATCGATGACGTT
>CAHJWV010000521.1 GCA_903643055.1 Burkholderiales bacterium
ACTGTGGGTGCTGGGCATTCACGCCGCGATGCTGTGGGCGGTGCTGATGGCGTTTCTGTCGCTACTGCCGGCGGTCGGTGCCGGGCTGATCTGGGGCCCGGTTGCGATCTACTTTCTCGTCACCGGGCCGGTCTGGAAAGGCGTCGCGCTGATCGCCTACGGCGTGATGGTGATAGGCCTGGTCGACAACGTGATGCGCCCGGTGCTGGTGGGCAAGGACACCAAGATGCCCGACTACATCGTGCTGATCTCGACGCTCGGCGGGATGGCGATTTTCGGCCTCAACGGCTTCGTGATCGGGCCGGTGATCGCTGCGATGTTCATGGCCGTCTGGGACCTCTTCATCGTCGCCCAGGCGCAAGAGCGCAAGGCCGCCCGCGCCGAAGAATGACGGTCGCCCGACCCTGACACAGTAGTACCCTGACAACGTTCGCTACCGAGTTCACCGGCTGACGTCGTCAAGCCAGAGTCGCCAAGCCAGAGTCATCAAGCCAGACCCATTCACCGACGCCCCGCGTTCGCACATGCGCATATCCATCGCCCCCGGAGTTCGCCTCTACGTCGATATCGAAGGCCCGGGCCTGGTCCCGGACGGGCCATTGATGCGAAGCAAACCCACCCTCGTGCTGCTGCATGGCGGGCCGGGTTACGACCATTCGAGCTTCAAGCCAATCTTCTCCCGCCTCGCCGACATCGCGCAGATCGTCTACTACGACCACCGCGGCCATGGCCGAAGCGACAGGCGCCCGGCCAGCGAATGGACGCTCGACACGTTTGCCGACGACGTCGTGCACCTGTGCGATGCACTGGGCATCGTCCAGCCCATCGTGCTCGGCCAATCGTTCGGCGGGTTCGTCGCGCAGCGCTATCTCGAGCGCCACCCGGACCATCCTGCGAAGGTCATTCTGTCCAGCACCTCGCCGCACATGGCGATCGAACGCAAGTTGAAGATGTTCGGGCGGCTGGGCGGCGCAGCCGCCCGCGACGCCGCTGAGCGCTTCTGGCGATCGCCGGACGCCGCAAGCTGGAAGGTGTATGGCGAAGTCTGCCGCGCGCTTTACAACCCGGTGCGGCAGCCCAATGACGATGTCAGCCAGCGAACCCTGTTCAATGCCGACATCCTGTTCACCTCGGCCCGCGGCGAGCAACAAACGATGAATCTGTTGCCAGGGCTGGCGAAGGTTCGATGCCCGGTGTTGGTGATGGCTGGCGAACTGGACCCGGTGTGCCCACTTGACGATGCACGCGACATTGCTGCCGCACTCCCCGCCCGCTGGGGACGCCTGGAGACCTTCGCCAACGCAGGCCACGGCGTCTGGCGCGATCAGCCGGACGAAGCCATGGCGCTCTTGCGCTCGTTCATTCTCGAAAAGAGCTACGGCGCGTGACTGATTCAGCGGCTGATTCGGCCGCTGTTTTCAGCCACCGGTGCCCTGCACTTGTTTCAATGTCCGCCTGAGCCGCCCGGCGCGACACCGCCGGCCATTCCACCACTCGGCCTCGGTGGATTGAGCCCACCCGATTTCAGTTCTGAAGCCGAGTTCTTGCTGAACCCGGCGTGGGCCTGGGCAAAAGCCGCTCGCGCCCAACCCCGGCCAAGCCTCTCACTCACCAGTCGTTGACGACGATCTTCTGCGCCACCAGTTCACCATTCACCATTTCGCCTTCCACATTGACGGTGTGGCCGTTCAACGAGCTGGGGCCCAAATCGCGGAAGAAGGTGTGGCCGTCCCACTGAACCGTCAGCGTGCGGCCGTCGGCCATTGTCAGGATGAAGCAGGTCGCAGCCAGGTCGACCGACCCCACCGTACCCTGGCGCGCCACGGTCGCATTCGTCGGCTCGTCGCCGCAGGTCACCCGCGCCGCCGTCACGCCGGTTGAATTCAGTGCACCGGTCACGATCACGTAGGTGCCATCGCCCAGCGTGCGAGCGCTGCAACCGGTGACCATGGCCTGCGAGACGTCCACTGTCACACCCCGCACCTGGAAGCTTTGCACTGCGGCCTGGTAGCCGGTGATGTTGCCGCGCAATTCGGCATCGGGTTCATTGACACCATTTCGGACGGTGATCTCGGTTGCCTGGATCGTGCCGTCGGCCAGCACCCGGCCCCGAACGCGCACATAACCGCCGTTGCTCAAGGAGGAATACCCCGGTGAGAGTTGCACACCGGTATAGCGAATCAGGTAGCCATCGAGGCAAAACTGCTGGGCCGAAACGTCCAGGTCGCTCAGGGAACCGCTCATCAGCACGTCATCGCCGCTGGCACCCGGTTTCTTGATGCGGATTTGCGACGCTTTGACTTGCGGCGCTGCATCAGTGCCGCTCTGGCTGGTGGCCAAAGCCAGCACCGAAACCACCTTGTCTTGCGCGAGCGCCGTGTCGGACATCGATCCGAAGACCGCGGAAGACGAGTCGACGCTCAAATCACCGAGCTTGAAGCTGCCGGTTCCCAACGCGCTGACCAGGCCGGTGACCTTCAGGTATTTCGGCAAGGCGGTGAGGCGCTGGATGCGCGTGGCCTGAATCACGTAGCTGCCGCTCTGGCGAACGATCAGGCCATGGACGTCCACGGCATCTCCCACGGCCACCGCCGCGGTCGCATCGAAGCCGCCGAACTGCGTGACCGGCCCCAGCCACGAATTGGTGTTGAGCACGACCGGCTGACCCAGCACCATGAACGCACCGGCCATCCCCAGGCCGGTGACCCGGCCCGACACCGTCGCGCTGACATGCAGACGGGTCAGCGCGTTGCCTTCGGCGTATTCGGCTTCGACGCTGTCGCCGAGGCGCACCTCGCTGGTCACCTCAATGCCGGGCTCGATTTCTCGCATCGCCGGAATGCGGCTGTCGTCGTAGCGAACCCCATCGATGAAGACGCTGCCAAAGCCATTCACGGTACCGAGCGAATTTCCCACAGTGAGGCCTGAACCGCCTGAGCCCACGCCGCCGGATTCCTGGCTGCCGCCACAGGCCGTGGTCACAAGCAGCGCAGCAGCGCCCAGCAGTGCGGTGGCCCAGCCCGCGATGGATGGGTTCAGTTTCATCGAGTTCTCCTTGTGCGGGTACTGCGCTCGGGCGCCTTGGTGGACGCGCGTCGCTTAGGTGTCGACACCTCAGGCTCGGGATCGGCCGGCGCTTGAGGTTCGCTATAGAAATAAACGCCAAAACGCATGCGGTGCTGCGCCATCGGCTCGTCAAGGTTCGCGTCTTCATCGACGCAATGGGTGGCCTCGGTGACCAAGGCCTGGAACGCGTCGTTCCATGAGTCTCGTGCCATCTGGTGCAGGACTTGGATCGAGTCTTCACTCAACCCGTCGGCAAACACGCTCTGCTCCAGAAACGGATTGCGCCCGATGGTCAGGTTGTGCACCGCGGCTGACAGGTGGTCGGCCGCGTTGTGCGCAACCAGGGTCGTGATTTCATCGAGCTTGCGGCTCGGCGTGAACGAGGCACCCACCGGAACGACGACGTCGCCATCCAGCTGCACCAACTCCAGCCGCAGCAGCTCTTCCAGCACGGTGCGCGGATGCACGTCGACCGACACCTCGCGTGCCAGTGTCTCGAAAGTGGCACCCGGGCCGGTGCGCGGCAGTGATTTCGGCTCACCATCGCGCGAGCGATAGCGCCGCACCGTCAGCCAGCGCGTGAACACCTTCGATGCGATCGGAATGCCGCGGTGCGGCGTGGCCGAGCCCGGCTCGACGGCTTCATTTTCGAGTGCCCGCACGTCCTTGCGGTGAACCCCCGACAACACGCTGAGCGACGAGAAGCTGGCCTTGGAGCCGGCCCGCTCTAGCTCGACGCGCGCTGCAGCCACGAACACCGACTTCAGCATGTCCGCGAAAGCGCCATACGACACACCGTTGCGCACCAGCCAGCGCGCGATCGGAGCCATCACGACCGCTGATTCGCGCAGCGCCAGCGCCAAGCGATCTTCGCTGGGCGCGGTCAGGGAAGTTTGCGGCTCGGACGAGTCAGATTTCATGAATGAAGAACCAGCCCTTCTGCAAAGCCACGAGACATGCGACCCCACGCCATCGAGATACAAGCCTGCACCTTGCTTGCACAGCCACTCACCGCTTGCACAACTCGTCATACGTTAACGGTACAGCCGTCGACCTTAACAGTTCAAAGCCGGCCCGGCGCGGGGCGCTGCCCCACATGGAAACACAAGGTTTCAGCACGACCGTACGTAATCAAATCATTTTAGTGGGAATCCATCCCACTGCCGAGTCAAGGTTCATGACTGCGGGCAGCTGACGAAAAACTTCCAAGGCATCGATGCGGGCCATTTCCGTATTGGCTGGGTGCCCTCCTTCGGGTTTGCCGTCATCGCATCGCATCACACAAGCCTCGATGCGGCATGGCGTGTTCCAGTCGGCGCATTCAAGTTCACGCTCAGGGCAAGAGGGCTGCCGTCCTACATCCATGGGCTCCGTCGACCGATGGGCACCGGGTGGGCTTGCCACGAAACTTGCGCTCAAGACATTTCCCCCGCATTCACCACGCCTTCCCCACGGAGATACCCATGAACCCGAGATCGCTGCGCTTGTTGACCTGGGTACCGCTGGTGGCCGCAATGGCAGGTGCCATGTGGCTCAGCAATGCCGAATCGGCACTGCCTGATTCGAAAGAACTCGATGATGTACTGACCGCGCTCGTCAGTGAAGGTTCTATGAATAGCGCTCTTGGCAGAGAGATCGGAAGAGCACACGTCT
>CAHJWV010000522.1 GCA_903643055.1 Burkholderiales bacterium
CAACAGCCGAGATCGAGGTGACCATCACTGCAGCATCGGCACGCGCCCGCGCGACTTGAACGGCCAGCGACCTCGCTCAGGCAGAAGTGCCGAAATCGGCCGATGGTTTGAAGGCCGTGGCGCTGATGCACGAGGCCGAAGCAGGGCCATTGCCAATCATCGACAGGGCTGGCCCACCGTCATCTGCCATCTCATCTGAAATGAATCTGCGAGGTGATGGCGCCGTGTGATGGCGACCCAGTCAACGCGACTCGATCAGGCCAAAGGCAACGCATGACGCGATGGTTGAGCGCACCCCGTTGCTGACGGCGAAAGCGAAAGGAAGGGCGCAGAGACGAGAAGCAGCAGAAGACTCCGCGCCGAGTCAGTCGTTGGCTGCGCTCTGCATGCCATAGGCACCGAGCAAGGCTTCGGCTGACGCATGCCGCAGCAGCGCATCTGGCTGGCGGCCGTCTTGCGGAAATTGCGCGACGCCGACATGAGCCGACACGCCGACACTGCTGCCGGCCACGTTGAAGGGTTCGCGCAACGAGCGCACGAGCTTGTCGACGACGCGTTGCGCATCGGCCGGTGATTCGGTGGACGGCAGCAGCACCGCGTACACATCGGCGCCGAGCGAGGCCACGACATCGCTGGCACGCACGCCCACCCGCAGCCGCACCGCGATCTTGCGCCGCACGACATTGGCCGATTCCAGGCCATGCGCCGACTCGACGCCATGCAGCCCGTCCATGCGAAACACCAGCACGCTGACCGGCCGTGGCTCGCGCTCGCGCAGCGCCAGGATCTGGCTCATGTGCTCGATCAGTTGATGGCGGTTCGGTAGCCCAGTGCCGAGATCGCTCGCATACGACTTGCGGGTTTCCTGCTCGGCCTGCTTGCGCGCCACGGCCAGTCGCAGCCGCATCGCGAACGAGCCTGCATCGCAGTGCAGCACCACGTCTTGCACGCCGCCTTGCAGCAAGCGAACGGCCGTATCGGTATCTACCTCGGGGGCCAGCACCACGACCGCCGCATTCACGCAGGCCGATGCCAGCGCAGGCCAGGCCAGCAAAGCCCGCCCGGCGTCATCACCCAGCGAAAAAACCAAGGCATCGTGGGCGTTCGCGCTGTGCGCATAGCCATCGATGCCGCGAACCCGTTCGAGTTGAAACGTGCTGCCGGCGCCTTGCAGCAGCAAGTCGGGCTGCAACGCGCCATCGGCACGCTCGCCATTCACCCACAGTACCCGCCCGATCCACTGTTCCATGAAAATCCTCGGCCCCTGCCCGGCCCTCCACACAGCCGCGCGATGATGTCTTTGACCCTGTTCGATCCGAGCATCTTCAGCCCGGCGCCGGGGCCGCCATCGCCGAAAAAAGGCAGGCATTGGCCTCTTTTTCAGACCCCTGGGCCTGAAAGTGTGAAATCACGGAAGCGCCACAGCGCCTGCTGCGATTGATACCCGGTTCATTAGGCGTGGAGCCCGCGTGATCGGCGCGCAGAGCATCGAAGACTTGCGCTCGAGGCCCGTCCCCCAACTCATTCAGGCGAAAAAAAGGCCACGCTGAGGTGGCCATTTCGCGGATCGATCCACGCGTTGATCTGGAGCGGGTGAAGGGAATCGAACCCTCGTATGAAGCTTGGGAAGCTGCCGTTCTACCATTGAACTACACCCGCAGAGGCGGCGATTCTAGCGCGTGAATACCGTGCCATCAGAGAGCCGGCTTACGGTGACTGCAGTCCAGGTAGAGCAACGAAGCGAATGGCCAGCCCCGGGAGATCTTGAACAAGCGGCTACTGTTCGCAACAAAGGGACGCGACACCAGACGGTACCTGACTTCGTGGCCGACCTGAAGGCCCACAGCGGGCTCCCGAGCAAGTGCTTCGTGTGCCAGGACATGAGCGCGGCCTACGCCAATGGCGCGGGCATGGCTCGCCGGATGCCGCCATCAGCTACGACGGCTTCCATGTCGTGGCGATGGCCGTCGATGCGATGGACAAGGTGCGCCAAGCCGAGATGCGCGACGATCCGAAGGCGGTGGCCCAAGCCCTGGGAACGACTGAGCGCAAGACCATCAAGGGCCTGATGTGGGCATGCGCAAGAACCCCGACGGCTGGTCCATCAAGCAGACGCATGCGATGCACTGGCTGCCGCATTCGAGCCTCAAGAGTGGGGGGCGTGGCGGCCAGCAACGATGCGATGCTTGCCCGCACCCAGTCGAACGCCTGGGTGACTGGGCCAGGCACTGCCGGCTTGAGCTGTTCAAGAAGTTGGCCAAGTCGATTGCCGAGCGCGCCGACGCCGTCGTGCGGGGGGGAATGATCGACAACCGCTCCAATGCATTCGCCGAGGCCATCAACGGATTGCTTCAGCAGGGCAAGCGCGCCGCACGTGGCTTCCGAACAGCGACCAACTTCATGCCATCGCCTGCCTGTGAATGGCCAAGCTCAAACACCTGCCAGCTCATCCATTCCCCTCCGCTCACGCCAAATGAGACTGGCTGTTTCGTTCCACACGAAACGGCATGGAGCCCCTTCAAGTCTATTTCGAAAATTTCGGAGGGCCTGAACAAGCATATCCCTAAACTAGTAATCGACCCCCCTAAAACGTCAATTGCACGAGCCCCGACAAATCATTAGCATCGCTGCTGCCTACAAAAGATCGAATAGTTCAACCGCTAACAGGATCGATAATTTCCACTAACTGGAGAGTATGAATATGGGCGAGAATTTCAGGACGGAAGCCGATTATATGGTGGCGACCCGAAAATGGCGTGAGCGCTATGGTATAGCAGTCAACGAAACCGCGAAGG
>CAHJWV010000523.1 GCA_903643055.1 Burkholderiales bacterium
CTGGGTCATCTTCTTCTACGCGCTCGCCAAAATGCTCGAGCTGGCGGACAGTGCGTTTTACGAAGCGACGGCGCACCTCGTGTCCGGCCACAGCCTCAAGCACCTGATCGCCGCGATGGCTGCGTTGCCGGTGCTGCGGTGCATCCAGACGGCCGCACCGAGGGCGCTGCGGCACAATCCGGGCGCGGCCGCCGCGTCCGTTTGAGTGAGCCGACTGCGCGGCGCCCACGCCCCGCTGACAAGAAAGTTCAACGAGCTCATGACAAACACCGCTGCTGCTCCCGACGCGCACGCCAACCAGTTCGCGCTGCTCGGCCAGCGACGTTTCGCGCCGTTCTTCTGGACCCAGTTCGCCGGCGCGGCCAACGACAACCTGTTCAAGTTCGCCTTCACGGTGATGGTGACCTACCAGCTCCAATTGAGCTGGATGCCGCCGGCGATGGCGGGCCTGGCGATCGGTGCGCTGTTCATCCTGCCGTTCCTGCTGTTCTCGGCCACGGCCGGCCAGCTGACCGACAAGTTCGACAAGACGCGGATGATCCGCTTCGTCAAGAACCTCGAGATCGCCATCATGCTGATCGCGGGCTGGGGCTTCTTGCGTGCCGACGCCGTGGTGCTGCTGGGCTGCGTGTTCCTGATGGGCCTGCATTCCACGCTGTTCGGCCCGGTCAAGTTCGCTTACCTGCCGCAGGTGCTCGACGCACGCGAGCTCACCGGCGGCAACGGCATGGTCGAGATGGGCACCTTCGTCGCGATCCTGCTGGGCCAGGTGGCGGGCGGCCTGCTGGTGGCAGTGCCGGCCATCGGCCACACCTCGGTCGCGATCGCCTGCGTGCTGCTGGCGCTGGTCGGGCGTGGCGTGGCGCAGGTGATCCCGGGCACGCCGGCGACCGACCCGAACCTCGTCATCAACTGGAACCCGTTCAGCGAAACCTGGCGCAACCTCAGGCTCGCGCACGGCAACATCGTGGTGTTCCGCTCGCTGCTCGGCATCAGCTGGATGTGGTTCTTCGGCGCAGTGTTCCTGAGCCAGTTCCCGAGCTTCGCGAAGGAGGTGCTGCACGGCGACGAGCAGGTCGCCTCGCTGCTGCTGGTGGTGTTCTCGATCGGCATCGGCATCGGCTCGCTGCTGTGCGAGACGCTGTCGCGCCGCCAGGTCGAGATCGGGCTGGTGCCGCTCGGCGCGATCGGCATGAGCGTGTTCGCGATCGACTTGTATTTCGCGTCGCGCGGGTTGCCGCCCGCACCCGCAGCAGCCGGTGCTCTGGCCGCCTCGGCGGAGATGGGCCTGGGCGCCTTCCTGCACCAGCCCGCGCATTGGCGCGTGATGGCCGACCTCGGCCTGCTGTCGCTGTTCGCGGGGCTTTACAGCGTGCCGATGTACGCGCTGATCCAGTTGCGCAGCCAGCCGACGCATCGCGCGCGGATCATCGCCGCCAACAACATCCTCAACGCGCTGTTCATGATCGGCAGTTCGGTCATCGCCGGCGCGCTGTTGAAGGCCGGCTTCACGATTCCGCAGATCTTTTTGTTCACCGGCATCGCCAATGCCGTGGTGGCCTTCTACATCTTCATGCTGGTGCCGGAATACCTGCTGCGCTTCGTGTCGTGGGTGCTGTCGCACTTCGTCTACCGCTTCAAGGTGCGCGGCGAACAGCACATCCCGACCGAGGGCGCGGCCATCCTGGTCTGCAACCACGTGAGCTTCATCGACGCGGTGTTGCTGATGGCGGCCAGCCCGCGGCCGATCCGCTTCATCATGGACCACCAGATCTTCAAGGTGCCGGTGCTGGGCTGGCTGTTCAAGCTGGCCAAGGCGATTCCGATCGCGCCGCAAAAGGAAGACCCGGTGGCCTACGAGCGCGCCTTTGCGCAGGCGGTGGCGGTACTGCGCGAGGGCGACCTGCTGGCGATCTTTCCCGAAGGCGCGCTCACGCGCGATGGCGAGTTGCAGCCCTTCAAGGGCGGCGTCATGAAGATCGTCGACGGCGCGCGCAGCCAAGGCATCGTGGCACCGGTGATTCCGATGGCGTTGAGCAACCTGTGGGGCTCCTACTTCAGCCGCATCGAAAAGCGCGGCGACAGGAACATCGCCATGGCCAGGCCGTTCCGCCGCGGCTTCTTCTCGAGCGTGGGCCTGCACGTCGGCGGGGCGGTGCCCGCGGCAGAGGTACGGCCCGACGCGCTGCAACAGCGCGTGCGTGTGCTGCTGACGAGTTGATGGGCAGCTTGCGCGATGCCTTCTGGCGGGTGTTCGAGCAGGCCCCGCCGGCGTTCTGGCATGCACTGACCTGGCTCGGCGACAGCGGCCTGCTGCTGCCGGCCGCGGTGTCGATCACGGTCTGGCTGGCGCTGTCGCGCCGCACCTGGCCGACAGCCGCCTTGTGGGTGCTGCTGTTCGGTTGTGGCAGCCTGTTGATCCTGGCCTCCAAGCTGGCCTTCATGGGCTGGGGCATCGGCAGCGCGCGGTACAACTTCACCGGCTTCAGCGGCCACACCGCGCTTTCGGCCAGCG
>CAHJWV010000524.1 GCA_903643055.1 Burkholderiales bacterium
GCCTGCGCGCCAAGCCGGCGCGGGCCGAGGCCGCAGCGCCAGCCGCTGCCGAGGCTTTGCCCCGTGCCGCTGCGGCGCCGAAGCGCGCCAAGCTCAGCTACAAGGAACAGCGCGAGCTGGATGGCCTGCCTGCGCGCATCGAAGCGTTGGAGGCGGAGCAGAAGACTTTGGGCGATCGCCTGGCTGGAACCGACATCTACGCCGGTGACGCCAAGGTGTTGGCCCAAGCCCAGGCGCGCTACGCCGCGATCGACGAGGACTTGCTGGCTGCGATGGCGCGCTGGGAAGAGCTGGGCGCGCGCTGAGAGACGTGGTGTTAACCGCTTGGGCCAGCGCGTGGATCAGCGCTGGGGTTGAATCAGGCTCAGCGGCCCAGGCCACCGAACCAGGATTCGGCAAAGGCGGCAGGCCGGGTGCGGCTGACGATCAGCCCCGATTGAAGGTACAGCGCATTCAACAAACGCGCGGCACGCTCAACATCAAGGCCAGGCCATTCGGCCATCTCGCGCAAGGTCACCCGGCCGCCTTGCAGCCGCTGAACCGCCGCAACCAATGCGCCGCTGACGCGCAATGCCCCGAGATCGATGCCTGGCGCCACGCGGTAAGACACGGTGCCGGTGATCTCGGGCAGCAGCGTGTGGCGCGAGCCGCGCAAGGCCAGTTCCCAGAGTACCGGGCGCAGCGAGTGGTAGTGCTGGTTTTCGCCCACCAGAGACAGCTCGTCGTCACCCGGTGGGCGCAACACGGCCGGCTCGACATGCAGGACCTGCAGTTCCTTGGGCCGTTGATGCAATAAGGCCTCGAGGTTGACCGGGCAGTGCACCAGTCGTTCGATGGCGAACACCGTCAGGGGTACGACCGACTCGCCCATCTGCAGATACATCACCACTTGCTGGGAATGACGCACGCAGGCGGCCAGCACATCCACGACATCGGAAGATCGACCGCTGCGTTCGAAGCGGCTCAGGTCGGCCATCAGCGAAGGGCTGAGCTTGACCTGATGCATGCCGTTGTCGTGGACCTCGTGGGCACGCGGCCCACCCGGCCCATGCAGGTAGCGTTGAAACGAGCTGGCTCGCATCAACTCGGGCTCGCCGAAAGGAATGGTGGATTCGAACATGGCCATCGAGCCGCGACTTTAGGTCAGTGCGCGAGGGGGCGCAACGGGGTCTTCACAGGGCATCGCGTGCTCGCTCCAGTGCCCGCCAGAATCGGGCGTCCTGTGTACTCGCAAAATTGATGCGCATCAGCGTGCTCGGTCGCGGCGTCGCATGAAATATCGTTCCGGGCGCGAGCAGCCAGCCTGCGTCGAGCATCGAATGCGATAACCGTTCGGTATCGGCACCGACATCGAGCCAACCAAACAAGCCACGCGGTGGCGATACGAAGCGGCACCCCGCGCTTTCAGCGAGCTTCACTGACCGCGCGCGCGCGGTGTCCAGCTGCTGCATCACGCGTTCGGCATGCCGGCGCAGCAGCCCGCTTTCCAGGCAATGGGCCAAGGCCTGTTCGGTCAGCGCGGGGGTGGTCAGGCTGGTCAGCATCTTGGTGTCGATCAGCCGATCGATCAGCGTGGGCGATGCGGCCAGGAAGCCGACGCGCCAGTTCGGCACCAGGATCTTCGAGAACCCGGAGATGTAGATGACGCGTTCCAGTGAGTCGAGCGCGGCCAGGCGCGGCAAATGGGGCGATGCGAGATGCGCGTAGGTATCGTCTTCGACGATGTGCAGATCGTTCGCCTGGGCCAGCTGCAGCAGCCGATGCGCATGAGCGAGCGACAAAGAGGCGCCGGTCGGGTTGTGAAGCACAGACACAGTAATGTAGAGACGCGGCCGGTCTTGTGGCTTCTGGGCGTTGATCAACTGCTGCATCACGGCCAGGTCAGGCCCGTCTTCGCCGCGAGGCACCGCGAGGATGCGCAGGCCGAGCGCGATCAGCCGTGCGTATTCGATCGGCCAGGCCGGCTCGTCGACCAGCACGGTGTCGCCAGCGCGAAGCAGCGTGCGGGTCACGATGTCGAGCGCCTGTGTGGCGCCCAGGGTGGTGACGATCTGTTCAGGCACGGCCGCAATGCCCAGGTCACTCAGCCGGCGCGACAGCACGGTGCGCAGGCGCAAGTCGCCGGCCGGCTCGCCATATTGAAGTAACAGCGGGCCGAGTTGCGCGCCTTGGCTGACGCGGCGCAGTGCCTTGCTGAGCATCGGCAGGTCCAGCCACTCCGCAGGCAAGGTGCCCAGCCCCGGCATGGGCCGCGAGCCAGGGGGTTGGAACATGCCGCGCACCAGCGCGGTGGCGCTGACCGGCGCGGCAGGGCGCGGCGAGCGATGCGCAGCCGAGGGTTCGTCTGCCGACGAGGGCGTGCCGTGAGACTGATCGCGAACGAAAAAGCCGCGTTGCTTGCGGGCTTCGACCAAGCCCTGCGCAAGCAATTGGTCATAGGCCGCGACCACCGTGTGTGGGCTCACGGCATGCCGTTTGGCGCATTCACGCACCGAGGGCAGGCGGGAGCCGGGGGCGATCAGGCGTTGTCGGATGTGAGCCGCAAAACGGTCTGACAGCTGCTCGGTCAGTGTGGAAGCGGCATTGCGGGCCAGTGGAGAGGAGACGTTCATGGGGCACGTACGCGGATGTCCGGGGATGATCTGTGCTGGCAATGCAGCCAATACAGTCTGCGGTCTGTTCCGTTTAAGTGTATTGGTTCTGTGCTGGTCTCGGGACCTAGACTGATTTTATGAACCAAGAAAATAAAGGCCTGTGGCTCGGCTTGCTGGGCGTCACCATCTTTTCCTTGACGACGCCGATGACGCGTCTGGCAGTGGGCTCGGCTGCCGATCCGCAGCTTTCGCCGTGGTTTGTCGCGGGAGGGCGTGCTGCGGTGGCAGGCTTGCTGAGCGTGATCTATCTGATGCTGAGTTCGGCGCCGCGGCCACGTGCGCAGCATGGGGTGCCGTTGATCGTCAGCGCGCTCGGCACGGTGGTCGGGTTCCCGGTTTTTCTCGGCCTGGCACTGCGAGACGTCGATGCGATGCACGCGGCGGTCGTCACCGGCCTGCTGCCGCTGGGTACGGCGATCGTGGCGGCGCTGGTCTTGCGCCAGCGGCCATCCTTCGGGTTCTGGGCCTGTGCCTTGATTGGCTTCGTGCTGGTGATGGCGTTTGCGCTGTTCGGAGGCAGCGGGGTCCAGTGGGCCGATGGCTTGTTGCTGTGCGCGGTGGTGAGTGGCGCGATCGGCTATGTCGCCGGGGCTCGGCTGTCGACGCAGTGGCGGGCCGAGCATGTGATCTGCTGGGTGTTGGTGATCAGCCTGCCATTCAGTGTGCCGCTGGCCTGGATCGCTCAGCCGGTGCAGGCGGTGTCGGCCGGTGCGTGGGTCGGGTTTGGCTATGTGACGCTGTTTTCGATGTGGCTCGGGTTCTTCGCGTGGTATCGCGGCCTGGCGCTGGGCGGCACGATGCGCGTCAGCCAGGTGCAACTGGTGCAGCCGTTCTTGACCTTGCTGTTTGCGGTGCCGGTGCTGGGTGAGCGTTTGAATGCGGTCACCCTGGTGTTTTCGCTGGCGGTGATCGCCACGGTCTTCATTGGCAAGAGAATGCCAGTGGGCACCGTGTCTGCCGTTCCCGCCCCGGCTGCCTGAGCAGCCGGGGCGAATCATTTCGAACCTGGAGTTTTCATGACGACATCTTCTCCGTGGACCTTGGCGCGCCGTGCGGCGCGCATGAATCCCTCGGTCATTCGCGAGATCCTCAAAGTCACCGAGCAGCCGGGCATCATTTCGCTGGCCGGCGGCTTGCCGTCGCCCGATACCTTTCCGATCGAAGCGATGCGCGAGGCCACGCGCCGCGTCTTGGCCGATGCCCCGCGCGAGGCTTTGCAGTACGCGGCAAGCGAGGGCTTCGGGCCGCTGCGTGAATGGGTGGCCACCGAATTGGCCGGGCACGGCATTCACGTCGATCCGTCGCAGGTGCTGATCACGACTGGGTCGCAGCAAGGGCTCGATCTGGTCGGCAAGGTGCTGATCGACGAAGGCAGCCGGGTCGCGGTGGAGTCGCCTACCTATCTGGGCGCGCTGCAGGCCTTCACGCCGTGCGAGCCGGAATTCCTGTCGGTGGCGTGTGACGATGACGGCCCCTTGCCCGATGAGTTGCAGGCTGCGCGAGGCGCGCGTTTCCTGTATGCACTGCCGAACTTCCAGAACCCGAGCGGCCGCACCATCGGCGCGGCTCGGCGCGCAGCGTTGGTCTCGGCGGCGCAGGCGCTCGGCTTGCCGCTGGTCGAAGACAACCCGTATGGTGAGTTGTGGTTCGATGAGCCGCCGGCCGCGCCGCTGGCCTCGCTGTGGCCCGAAGGCGTGGTGTACCTCGGCTCGTTCTCGAAGGTGCTGGCGCCGGGCTTGCGGCTGGGCTATGTCGTGGCACCGAAGGCGCTGTATCCGAAGCTGCTGCAGGCCAAGCAGGCCGCCGATCTGCACACGCCGGGCTTCAACCAGCGCGTGGTGTATGAAGTCATTCGCGATGGCTTTCTGACGACGCATGTGCCGACCATTCGCGCCCGCTACCGCGCCCAGCGTGATGCGATGGCGGCGGCGCTTTCGGCGCACATGCCCGCCGGGTGCCACTGGAATGTGCCGAAGGGCGGCATGTTCTTCTGGGTCGAGCTGCCGCCGCAGATCGATGCGGTAACGATGCTGCCGAAGGCGGTGGCTCAGGGCATGGCTTATGTGCCAGGCTCGGCGTTCTATGCCGATCATCCGAAGGCCAACACGCTGCGCTTGTCGTTCGTCACGGTGTCGCCGGAGCAGATCACCCGTGGCATTCAGGCGCTGGCCCAAACCCTCGCGCAAACCTTGTCGGAGCCGGCATGACGCATACAGGCCACATGGATACAGGCCGTGGTGAACCACCCAGGCGCTTTCGCTTCACGCAGGTCGATGTGTTCACCGACCGCGCGTTGCTCGGCAACCCCTTGGCCGTCGTACACGATGCCGATGGCTTGAGCGACGCGCAGATGGCGGCGTTCGCGCGCTGGACGAACCTGTCCGAAACCACCTTCCTGCTGCCGCCCACCGATCTGGCGGCCGACTACCGTCTGCGCATCTTCACGCCCGGTGGCGAGCTGCCGTTTGCGGGCCATCCGACCCTCGGCAGCTGCCACGCCTGGCTGGGTGCCGGCGGTGAGCCGAAGGTGCGGCGACAAGTGGTGCAGCAATGTGCCGTCGGCCTGGTGCGAATCCGCCTGCAGGGCGAACAAGCAGCGTTTGCGGCGCCGCCGCTGCGCCGCGAACCGGTGGATGCCGCGACCTTGGCGGCGGTGCTGAGCGCACTGGGTTTGTCGGCCGAGCGCGTGCGGGCCACGCAATGGCTGGACAACGGCCCGCGGTGGCTGGGCCTGATGGTGGACGATGCCGCCACGGTGTTGGCCTTGGAGCCCGATCACGCGGCCCTCAAGCAGTTGCCGAAGGTCGGTGTCATCGGGCCACGCGTCGCCGGTGGCGACAGCCAGTTCGAGGTGCGTGCCTTTGCGGCATCCATTGGCATCACCGAAGACCCGGTCACCGGCAGCTTGAATGCCGGCCTCGCGCAATGGCTGATCGCCGAAGGCCTGGCGCCCGCCGCTTATGTCGCCGCACAAGGCATGCGGCTCGCGCGGGCGGGCCGCGTCAGCATCGAGAAGGAAGGCGATACCGTCTGGGTCGGCGGACGCAGCATGAGCTGCATCCGCGGTGAGCTGACGCTGTAACGCGCTGGCCCCGCGAGGGCTCAGCCGCGCAGTCGCCAGGCGCGCGACAGCTGGTCCCAGGCGCGGGCGTTCTCTGGGTTTTGCTCGCGCACCAGCGCCTGATAGCGCCGGAAGATCACCCACATCATCGAGATCAGCAGCGCGAGAAAAGTCGCAGCTAACACGATGACGGCACGGGCCGGCTTGGCCTTGCGGTCCGGTGCGATGGCGACATCGACTTGCTGCAAGGCGGGCGCATCCTTGGCTTCGTCAAGCTTCGCGATCTCGAACTGGCGCAGCATGCTTTCGAGCATCGTCTCCTGGAACTTCAGTTCACGGCGCGCGCGAATGTAGTCGACCGATGCGGCGGGCAGCTTGCCCACCGGAATGTCCAGGCCCGTGCTGCCTTCGGTGGAATTGCCAGCCGATGACTCCGCACGCGACAACTCGCTGCGCAACGCGCCCAGTTCGGAGTTGAGGCGCATCACATCGGGGTTCTCGGCCGTGGCCGAGGTGCGCAGCACCTTCAACCGCACTTCACGTTCGGCGATCGCGGCCTTCAATTGCGCGACGCTGGCGATGATGGCTTCGGCCTGCTTGTCGAGCACGACCATGCCCGATTTCTCCTGCACCTGGCGCAGCGACTGTTCGGCCTGGATCAGGTTCTCCTTGGTGTCCTTGAGCTGCTGCTCGAAAAACATGCGGCGCTGCTGCGCTTCCGAGACGGCCAGCCGGCCCAGCAGCTTGGTGATCTCGGCCGAATGGGCATTGGCCAGATCGGCCGCGAATTGGGGTTCCTTGTCATCGACTTCCACGGTGATGACGCCGGACTTCTTGTCGGATGCAACGTGGATGTATTGCGACATCACCTTGCGCAGCACCTCATAAGTCTCGACCTGGTAGCGCTTGTAGAGGTCGAACTTGGTGGCCAGCGCGCGCTGCACGGTGTCGCTCTTGAGCAGGCTGAGATAAAGATCATCGGGCGTCTTGGCGCCCAGGCCACCGGCCAGTCCGCCCAGCGAGCCCAGCGCGGCCAAGGCGGCCGCTGAGCCGCTTTGCTGCTGCGAGTTGGGCGGCAGCAGCGTCGTGCGGGCGGTGTAGACATTCGGCAGCAGCAGCGCGATGCCGAGGCCGGCAAGGCCCGCGAGCACCGTGACGATGGCGATGACTTTCTTGCCTTCGCCGACCCAGGTCAGCAGGTCCAGCAGTCCGACCGATGGGCCGTCGTCTTCAAACTCGGCTTCCTGCCCACCCTTGGCATTCGATTCGATGAGGCTCATGTCAGTTCTGCAGGGTGTGGATGGCGGCGGCGCCGAGGCCGAATTGATAAAAGATCTGCCCGAAGTCTTTCAGGTTGCGCATCAGCGCGCGGCCCCAGGTTTCGAAGTCCAGCTGAGTCGGCACGATGATCGCGTCGCCCGGCTGGACCGGCTGCGATTCGAGGCCGCTGCGGAAGAAGCCGTGGCGATCATTGGCATGTGTCACGGTGCCGTCGGCGCGCAGCACGAACATGTTGGCTGGCTCCGCTGCTTCATCGAGGCCGGCCAGTTTCAGGTAGTCGCCCACCGTGCGGCCCGGCTTCCACAGCAAGGCATTGCTGTTGACGACGGCGCCTGCCACGGTCACGAAGCCGGGCCGCGACGGCACGATGATGCGGTCAGCGGCTTCGAGCGGTACGTCCGGCAAAGCTTCCAAGGCGCTGTCGGTGGGATTGAGTTCCAGAGCGATCCGGCCATTCGGCTCGACGCGGCTGAGCCGCGACATCTGCACCTGTGTTGCGGCCGCACTGACGGAAGCGCTGCGGTCGCCCGCGGCTTCGTCGCGGCGGTTGGCCGCGTCGCGTGCGCTTTGTGTCGCGGCCAGCGATTGCAGCCGGGCAATGGCTTCCTTCAGATTTTCCTTCTGACGGATCTTGGTCTCTTCGCGGGTGAATTCGAGCCCATAGACATAAGCCTGTGGCGTGAACCCGCCGGCGCGGCTCAGCAGCTGAGGCAGCGTTTCGCCAGGCAGCAATTGATAGACGCCAGGCGCACCGACCTCGCCTTCAAGCGACACCAGCCGCGTCTGCTTCGAGAGCGGCACGCGCATGTCTTTCTGGCCGAACACCGTTACCACGTCGCCTGCGCGCAGCTCGATGTTGGCGCCTTCATCGCCATGCAGCACGACCTTGCCGAGGTTGAACGGAATGACCAGGGTATTGAGTTCCGGGCCGAGCCGTTCGATGACCGCGTAATCCCAGTTCAACTCGTCGAACAACGCGGCCGGCGCCTTGCGGGCACGTTCGGTGGCCGCGCGATCTTCCGAGCGGCGAAGGCGCTCCGACCGGGAGCGATAGCGCCGGGCTTCGCTGGCGTCGGGCGGGTCCGCGCGGGTCGAGGACAAAGCCTTGTCGGCCTCGATGTCGGCATCGCTGAAGCTTTCGTCGTCTTCGTCCAGCGACTGCACCAGCAGGTTCTTGCGGCGATAGAAGTCCGGCGAAATCAATGCGTCCTTGTTCGGAATCAGATCGCGGATGCGCATGCCGGGCGTGTAGGCATAACGCAGGGGTTGCGCGACATGTCCTTTCAGCGTGACTGCGTTTGCGAACTGCGGTGAGATGGCCTGCAAGGTCACGATGTCGCCATCGCGCAGTTGCCTTTGCAGGCCGTTGGCATCGAGCTTGAACTCTTCGACGAAACGGGCCGCCGGCGTCAGGTTGGCATCGATGCGTTCGATCTGCACCTTGTTCGGATTGGCGAGCACCGGTTGCCCGCCGGCATAGCGCAGCAGTTCTTGCAGCGGCTCTTCGGCAGACTTGAGTTCGTAGATGCCGGCGGTGTCCAGCGGGCCATTCAAGGCCACGCGTGGGCCTGAGGGCTGGAACACGACGACGTCGCCAGCCGCCAGTTGCAGGTCTTTGGACTTGTCGCCTTGAACGAGGAAGCCGTAGATGTCGAGTTCCGACACCACCGCGCCATTGCGGCGCAGCAGCACCTTGCGCATCGATCCATTCGGGCCGGGGCCGCCGGCAGCGACCACGGCCGACAGCAA
>CAHJWV010000525.1 GCA_903643055.1 Burkholderiales bacterium
GGTCAACGGCACGGTCGACGCCGGCAACCGCAACGTGAGCGGCCAGGCCGGCATCTGGTTGCTCAACACCCAAGGCGTGACGATCGGCAGTGACGCGCCGCTGGCCAACGGCAACGGCTTCTTCGAACCCTCAACCTCCGGCGCACAGCTGCGCGCGGCCGACATCTCGGCTGCGCTCGATGCCAACACCTCGGTGTCGATCTCATCGAAGCGGCAGGCCGTCAACGTGTCCACTGCGGACATCACACTCGGGGTGGAAACCGCGATCGCCCGCAGCACCGGCACGACACCGGAATCGCTGCTGCTGAGTTCGGACGGCAGCATCCTCTTCGGCGCAGGCTCCAGCATTCGTGCCGACAAGACCACCGGCCCACTGGCGATCAGCCTGATCGGCGATGCGGCCAACTCCGGCATCGGCCCCATCAGCCTGCAGACCACGCAGATCGCCACCGCGGGCGGCCGTCTGGAGCTGAGCGGCGTGAGTGACGGCGGCAACACGTTCTCAGCCCGGGATGGCCGCCTGCCCGGCGTGTTGATCACCGATTCGACGATCGACACCTCGGCCGCCGCAGGCGCGGCCGGTAACGTGCAGATCGTCGGTCAGGGCCACATCGGTTCCGAGCCGACCGGCGTCAACATCACCGGCTCGACCTTCACGGTCGGTGACCTCACCATCAGCGGCCGCACGGCACTCGGCAATGCCGTCCACCTCGGCGACACGCAGATCAATACCGCCAGCGGCCTGATCGACATCCGCGGCGCAGCCGTGCGCACGCCCGGCTCCAGCGGTCAGCTCCCCTCGTTGACCGGTGTTGCGCTCGATGCCGTCACGGTGCAACTCGGCACCGGTTCGCTGTCGATCGCCGGTCGGGGCGACGATGTCGACCAGACCAACACCGGCTTCGCGACCGGCGTGCGCATCAACACGCTGCAGGTCTCGGCGGCCGCCAATTCCACCGGCCGCATCACGCTGGCCGGCCAGGCGACCGGCAGCTCCACCGGCTATGGCCTGTCGGCCAATGGCCTGGTGATCAGCGCCGATGCGGCCAGCGAGTCGGGCATCGGCGCGGCCACCGGAGCGAACGTCATGCTCGGTGGCATCAGCGACAGCGACCGCAACGCGATGGAGTTCGGCCGTACCGGCCCGCAGATCAACACCAGCGGCGTCGTCAACCTGCGCCCGCTGGGCGTGGACATCCTCGGCCTGATCACCGAGCAGACCGACGCCAGCATCACCGTGCGCCCGCAAGCCCCGCTGTCCAGCGGTGCGCTGTCGACGCTCGACCCGCGCCCGCTGCCAGCGATCCGCCCGACGGCGGTCGCCACCGACGGCAGCTTCTCGATCGACAGCAGCTGGCTGCGCCAACTCGAAGGCAGCGGCCTCACCGCTGGCCAGGGCGTGGTGATCGGCTCCAGCGCGCAGGCTGGCGCCATCACCGTGCAAGACAACGCGCTGGTGCAGACCGACAACCTGTCATTGACACTGCAAAACGAAGGCACCGGTGCCGCTGGCATCACGCTGGGCAGCGGCAATGCCGTGCGCGATCTCGCGTTGCTGAGTGCCGGCAACATCAGCCAGGTCAACGCCGGCCAGGCCACCCAAGCCGGGCTCAGCGGCCTGAGCGTGTCACGCAATCTGGTGATCCGCGGCGGCGCCGCCAGCAACGTCGACCTGAGCGCAGCCGGCAACCAGATCGCCAACCTCGCCTTCGACCCGCCAGCCACGCTGTCGGTGCGCACCGATGGCGCGCTGAACATCGGCAACGCCACCGCGTACACCTATGACGCAGCGACCAACACGCTGACGCCGCTTGCGATCACCGCCAGCTCGGCCGGCAACACCGCCTTGCTGCGGGCCGGGGGCGACATCACGATCGCGCATTCGATCTCGATGACCGGCACCGGCAACAACGCCACGCTCGACATCGTCTCGCCCGGCCAGGTGAACTTTGCGAACGGAGCGACCTTGTCGACCGCTGCGGACGGGCGCTGGCGCGTGTGGTCGCCGACCGCCACCAACCTGCCGACCGGCGCAGGCACCACACAAAACCTCTACGGCTGCAGCTTCGGCGACACGGCCACCTGTTCCGGCTCGGGGGTAGCGATCAACCCGAACGGCAACCAATTCCTGTCACCGAACCGGCCGACCCTCGTCGTCACCGCGACACCGGCCAGCGTGGCGCCCGGCCAGCCTTTGCCGAACCTGCAGTTCACCAGCACCGGCTTCGTCAATGGCGACAGCGCCGCAACGGCCCTCGCCGGCACGCTGGCGACCACCGCGACCGCCAACAGCCCGGCCGGCACCTATGCCATCACGCAAGGCAGCGTCGCGTCGCCAACCGGCTACCTGGTCAACTTCCAACCTGCCAGCCTGACCCTCACCGCCGCACCGATACCGCCCGCCTTCATCAGCCTCGATCGGCAGAACGTGGCGCGCGAGATGCTGCAGGCGCGCTTCAGCACCGAGATCAGCTCCGACGTCTATGGCCGCAACCTCGCGCAGCCTTATGTGTGCACCGCCGCATCGCTGATCCGCGCCAGCTCCGGCGACAACGGCCCGAGCGACCCGCTGAGCTCGGAATGGGGCAAGGTGCGCAACCAGCCGCAGCTCTCGGGTTGCCTGAGCGTCGGCGATGGCGGGCAGTGCTCGGCGTTCTGAGGAAAGGGCTGATGGATGGGCTGATGGATGCCGGCCCGAACGCCAAACAGGGTTCAAAACCCTGTTTCGAATCCGCACGCGGCGTCCCACAGGCAGGGGATGCGCCGCGCCGACGTTCGCGTGAAGTGACTTTCGGCTGATGTCGTTCGGGGCGCAGCTTCCTAAAGTGCACACCTGTTATCTCATCACCCTCGCTCCGGCGATCTCCGAACGACATGAACGCATTGCCCGTCGAACAACTCCTGCAGCCTTTGAGCGCCGAAGCGCCCTGCGGCAGCGATCTGGAGTACGACCCGGCTTTCCTGGCGCTCGAAGAGGCCGCGCGCGGCAAGGCCGAGCAGCAGTTTGGTGACACGGTCATCCCGCCCGAAGAGGCCGACTGGCGCATCGTCTATGAGCAATCGCTGGCGCTGGCGCAACGCACCCGCGATCTGCGCGTGGCCGTGTGGCTTGCGCGCTCCGGCGCCCGGCTGAACGGCGTTGCGGCCTATGCCGATGGCCTGGCCTTGATCGCCGGCTTGCTGGAGCGGCACTGGGCGCATGTCTTCCCGCTGCTCGATGCCGACGACAACAACGACCCGACGATGCGCGTCAACGCGCTCGCCAGCCTGTCCGACACCGCGACCGGCCTCAGCGACTTGCGCCGTGCCCCGGTCGGCTCCGGCCGCACCGGCCTGACCGTTCGGCAGATCGAATTGGCCAGCGGCAAGGTGCAGCCCAACAGCAACGAAACCGCCCCCACCACCGAAGGCGTGGCGCAAGGCCTGGCCGAAGCGGCTGCGCAAAGCCCCGGCCTGCTGGCGGCGATGAAGCGATCGCACCAAGACCTGCTGCGCATCGAAGCGGTGCTGGCCGACAAGGTCGGCGCCCAGGGGCCGGACCTGCGCCCGCTTCAATTGCTAACCCGACATCTGTTGCAAGCCGCGACGCAGGCCGAAGGCAGTAGCGAAGCCGATGCGGCCAGCGAGCCCACGGGCGGCGGCCCGGCTTCGGCCGATGCCCTGGCGAAGGCCCCGCTTGCCGCGCCCGGCGCACTGCGCAACCGCGACGACATCGTGCGCACGCTCGACCGCGTGTGCGACTGGATTGAAAAGAACGAACCGAGCAACCCCGCCCCGCTGCTGATCCGCAGGGCGCAGCGTCTGATGTCGAAAAGCTTTCTCGACATCATTCGAGATCTGGCGCCTGACGGCCTCAGCCAGATCGAGAAGATCGCCGGCACGCCCGAATGAGCGTCTGCCCCCGTACTGAACCGACCCGAACCGAAGAGGAGTGATCCCATGGCCACCAGCAGTCAAAAGTTCATCGCCCGCAACCGCGCGCCACGTGTCCAGATCGAATACGACGTCGAGCTTTATGGCGCCGAGAAGAAGGTGCAATTGCCTTTCGTGATGGGCGTGCTGTCCGACCTGTCGGGCAAGCCCAGCGAGCCACTGGCCCCCGTGGCCGACCGCAAGCTGCTGGAGTTCGATGTCGACAACTTCGACAGCCGCATGAAGTCGATGAAGCCCCGCGTCGCGTTCCAGGTACCCAACACCTTGACCGGTGAAGGCAACCTGAGCGTGGACATCACCTTCGAGAACATCGATGACTTCTCGCCCGCCGCGGTGGCGCGCAAGATCGACTCGCTGAGCAAGCTGCTGAGCGCACGCGAACAGCTGTCGAACCTGATCACCTACATGGACGGTAAGACCGGCGCTGAAGAGCTGCTGGCCAAGGTGATCGCTGACCCGGCGCTGCTCAACAGCCTGGCCAGTGCCAAGAAGACCAACGACGAACCCAAGGCCGAATAAGCCCAACCCGACGGAGAGACGTGATGGCAGATGCACAAATCCAATCGTCGGCGCTACAGGGCGTCGAGTTCCAGGGCGATGACTTCGCCAGCCTGCTGAACAAGGAGTTCAAGCCGAAGAGCGACGAGGCCAAATCGGCCGTCGAATCTGCGGTGCTGACACTGGCCCAGCAAGCCCTTTCACAGACCGCATTGATCGGCAGCGATGTCGTGATGTCGATCGAATCGATGATCGCCGAGCTCGACAAGAAGCTCAGCGAGCAGATCAACAAGATCATGCACCACGCCGAATTCCAGCAGCTGGAATCGGCCTGGCGCGGCCTGCACCACCTCGTCAACAACACCGAAACCGACGAGATGCTGAAGATCCGCGTGATGAACATCAGCAAGGCCGAACTCGGCAAGACGCTGAAGCGCTACAAGGGCACGGCCTGGGACCAGAGCCCGATCTTCAAGCGCGTCTATGAAGAAGAGTTCGGACAGTTCGGTGGCGAACCTTTCGGCGCGATCGTTGGTGACTATTACTTCAACCAGACGCCGCCCGATGTCGAGCTGCTCGGTGAAATGGCCAAGGTGGCCGCGGCCGCGCACACGCCCTTCATCGCAGCCGCCGACCCCGCGCTGATGCAGATGGGCTCGTGGCAGGAACTCGCGAACCCGCGCGACCTGACCAAGATCTTCACGACGCCGGAATACGCCGCCTGGCGCTCGCTGCGCGAATCCGACGACGCGCGCTACATCGGCCTGGCAATGCCGCGCTTCCTCGCGCGCATTCCGTATGGCGCCAAGACCAATCCGGTCGAAGCCTTCAACTTCGAAGAAGACACCGGCGGCGCCGACCACACCAAGTACACCTGGGCCAACTCGGCGTACGCAATGGCGGTCAACATCAATCGTTCTTTCAAACAATACGGCTGGTGCTCGCGCATCCGCGGCATCGAGTCGGGCGGCGCGGTCGAGGGCCTGCCGACGCACACCTTCCCGACCGATGACGGCGGTATCGACATGAAGTGCCCGACCGAGATCGCGATCAGCGACCGGCGCGAGGCCGAACTCGCCAAGAACGGCTTCATGCCGCTGGTACACCGCAAGAACAGCGACTTCGCCGCCTTCATCGGCGCGCAGTCACTGCAAAAGCCCGCCGAGTACGACGACCCGGACGCAACCGCCAACGCCAACCTCGCCGCGCGCCTGCCTTACCTGTTCGCAACCTGCCGCTTCGCGCACTACCTCAAGTGCATCGTGCGCGACAAGATCGGCTCGTTCAAGGAGCGCGACGAGGTGCAGCGCTGGCTGCAAGACTGGATCATGAATTACGTCGATGGCGACCCGGCCCATTCGTCCGAAGACACCAAAGCACGCCGGCCGCTGGCCGCCGCCGAAGTGGTGGTCGAAGACGACCCGAGCAACCCCGGCTATTACTCGTCGAAGTTCTTCCTGCGCCCGCATTACCAGCTCGAAGGGCTCACGGTGTCTTTGCGCCTGGTGTCCAAGCTGCCGTCGCAGAAAACGGCCTGAACGGCCGCTTCGGCGCAGCCGGAATACCTAACCCCATTCAAGAGCGGCGATCCAACGCCGCCATTGCGTCGTACCAGCAGTTTCCGCGGCAGCCGCTGCCGCGGTCATCGCCACTCGGGAGGCGCCTGCTCACCGAGAACGAGAACCCGGCCGCACGAGGTCACAACCCCGACCCCGTGGCATCCATGCCGGCATATCTAGTCCAGCGGGTCCATTCACATCAAGGAGAAGCATCATGGCAGTAGACATGTTCATCAAGATCGGTGACATCAAGGGCGAGTCCAAGGACGGCACGCACAAGGAGTCCATCGACGTTCTGTCGTGGAACTGGGGGCTGAGCCAAAGCGGCACCTTCGCCACCGGCGGCGGCGGCGGCGCCGGCAAGGTCAACGTGCAAGACATCTCGCTGACGAAGTACGTCGACTCCAGCTCCACCGCGCTGATGCTCGCCGCCTGCAAAGGCACGCACATCAAGCAAGCCACGCTGACGGTGCGCAAGGCCGGCGACACGCCGCTCGAGTACATCAAGATCACGATGGAAAGCGTGCTGGTGTCGTCGCTGACGACCGGCGGCAGCGGTGGTGAAGACCGCCTGACCGAGAACGTCAGCCTGAATTTCGCGAAGTTCAAGGTCGAGTACACGAACCAGGCCGACACCGGCGGCAAGGGCACGACCAGCACCGCCGCGTGGGACATCGCCGCCAACAAGCCGGTGGGCTGAAGCAGCCGGCGAGCGCAGAGAGGGGGCTCGCAGGTACGCGCCTGCAGCCACCGCCCTGCGGGCAGAGGCAGGTCGAAAACCCGCCCTCTGCCCAGATCGAATTCATCGCGTCGTGTGCCGGGTGACCCATCGGGTTGCCAGGCCGCGCCGCCAACGCAGTTGCAATGCGTCGATCGCGCAGTGCGCAGCCTGCCGCACCGCGCCCGATTGAATGCCGCCTCGCGCGGTGAGCCAAGGAGTGATCATGGCCAAGGCCGACATGTTCTTGAAAGTGGATGGCACCAAGCAAGGGGCGATCAAGGGCGAGGCCACCGACGCCGAGCACACCGATGAGATCGAAGTCATCGGCTGGAACTGGGGCATGGATGGCAACGCCACCGCCTTCGGCTCGACGACCGCGCGCACCACGCTGCAAGAGCTGGTGGTGCGCAAGCGCGTTGACAGTGCATCGACCGGCCTGATGTCGGCGCTGCGCAGCAACGAGATCATCAAGAAGGCCGTGCTGACAGTGCGCAAGGCCGGCGGCTCATCAGCGGTCGCGTTTTTCACCATCACGGTGGAGAAGGCGCGCATCCTGTCGCACCGCGTCGGCAGCGCAGCCGATGGCGCGCCCGAGCTGATCGAAGAGATCCGCCTTGCCTTCTTCAAGGTGAGATCGGAA
>CAHJWV010000526.1 GCA_903643055.1 Burkholderiales bacterium
CGAAGCCGTGGCGAGAGCCTGGTCGTACGTCTTCGCCGGGTCGGCCATCGGCGTGAACGGCTCGGCGCCGCGCGAACCGCGGGTGACATTCTGGTTCGATGCGTGCGCCGTGTCGATGGCTTGCTGTGCGACCTTGGCCGGATCGGCCGTCGGCGTGAACGATTCGGCACCGCGCGAACCGCGCGTCACGTTCTGGTTCGGCGCGTGGGCCGTGGCGATGGCTTCGGCCTCGACTTCCGCGCGGCTGCGGCCAGCGCTCGGCGCTTGCGCAAAGGCGGCGTTGGCGAGCAGCCAAACGACGGCGGTGGTGGAGAGGATGCGGGCGACGGGTTGCATGTTCATGGTGAGAACTCCTTGAGTGGTGCACCAAGGCTATGCAGGCCCGATGGCTGTGCGATGACGCATGCCGCAAACCCCGGGGCGGGCAGGGGCGTCACGCGGGCGACATCGATCGGCGCTCTTGCTTCGCGCAAGCCGTGCGACGGCACTGTCGCTCGGCTCGATCGCTACTGCAGGTGCGCGAGATCGCGCACGTCGGAGCGCAGGGCGCCGCGGTCGGCGCCGGCGAGCGGCAGGCTGGCCAGCAGCTCGAGCCGGCGGCGCAGCGAATACAGCGTGCGGATCGCCGCCACGGCCAGTTCTTCACCGCTGGTTTCGTCCACGCTGTCCGGCAGCGACCAGGTCGCCAGCTCGGGCTGTCCGGGCCAACGCGGCAGCGCATCGGCAACCGCTCGATCCAGCGTGATGACGAAGTCGGCAGGCGCGCCTCCTGCACTGCGCAGCAGCGCATCCCAACCGCTGGGTTGGCCGGTCGGAACGGCCATGCTCGCACTGTTCAGCGCGCCGATGGCCGCGGGATGCACGGTCTGCGCGACGTAGCCGGGTTGCCCGCAGGACAACGCGACGAAGCGGGTCGGCGCGAGGTGCGTGAGGCAGGCCTCGGCCAGCACGCTGCGCAACGAATTCCGTCGCGACACAAAGACAACCCGAAATCGTTCTTCCTTCATGGCGACCACTATAAGCAGGCCATATGCCAGCTTGCTGACGGTTCGGCCCTGCGCGGCGGAAGCGATCCGGGTTTCAGCCGTTGCCGTTGTTGACCAGCCGAAGCCAGTTCGGAAACTGGCTGTCGAAGTGCTGCGGCATGACCGCTTCGAGGTGCGCGATGGCGCTCTCGGGCAGCGCGACGCTGACTTCGCGGTGCCGCAGCACCAGGCCGAACACGCGGCTCACCAGGATGCGCTCTTCGCGCGGTACCGGATACGCCGACACGTGGCCCGGCAAGCGTTCCATCGCCACGCGCCGGCGAATCTCGACCACGATCCAGCCCTGGCGCCGGATTCCGATGCAGGCCGAGCGCCCCAGCCAGTGGTGCAGGTAGATCTCCCGCGCCGCGATCGCCATCAGCAACAACACTGCAATCAACATTCAAAAGTCGACCTAAGTCGCTCATGTGAAAGGCTTATCCCTTGGCGAATGATCGACAGTCGGATGCCGCGGCGCAATACGGCGAAAGCCCTATAACGGTCAACTTGTGCACGCGAACGGCGCTTCGTTCGCTGCGGCAAGGGCTTGCGGCAGTGAAACGCGGTCGGCGCTGGCCCATGGCAGCCTCGAACAGGCAGGCATCGTCCTCATCAAGCGGCTGCCGCTCAGCGCTGTCGCGCCGGCGCCCGCCCGATCCAGACCAGCAGCAGCGCCAGCATCAGCAGCAGGCTGAGCGCCGAGCCGGCCAGCGCGGCATGGATGCCGATCGCGCTGCCGCCGAGTCCGACCGTGATGCCGGCGAAGGCGCGCAGGCCGAGCGCGGACATGTTGAACAGGCCGATCACCCGGCCGCGCGACGCGGCGGGTGCGTTCAACTGCACCAGCGCCTGCGCCATCGAACTGAACGCCAGTTCGAACACGCCGGCCGCGAACAGCAACACCAGTGCGATCGGGTACGACGTGCTGGCGGCAAAGCTGACGAGCGCCAGGCACCAGCCCATGCACAGCAGCAGCGCGGTGCGCGGCGAAGGCGGCAGCATGCGGGCGCGGCTTTCCATCAGCAGGCCCATCAGCAGGGCGCCGGCCGCATCGGCGGCCAGCAGCATGCTGTAGGTGGTGCCTGGGTCGCCATGGCCAAGATCGTGCGCGAAGCCGGGCATCTGCGCCTGGTAGCTGTTGGCGACGAAGAAGGACGCCAGGCCGGCCAGCAGGATCATCGATGCCAGCGTGCGGTTCTCTCGCACTTCGACGATGGTGCGCACGATGTCGGCCAGGCCGCGCACGGCGCGCTGCGGCACAGCGCTGGCTGCAGCGCGAAAGCGCGGCCCGTACGGTGCGCGCCACAGCCACAGAAACGCAGGCAGGAAGAACAATGTGTTGAGCAGCAGCCCGTAACGCGGCCCCAGCGTCAGCATGATGGCACCGCCGACGGCCGGGCCGATCAGCACGCCGCTGTAGCGCGCGGTGGCCAGCAGCCGCACGCCGCTCGGCAGGTCGCTCGCCGGCACCACGTCGTACAGCAGCAACTGCGTGCTGCCTTGCCACAGCACGCCGGCGCAGCCGTGAATGGTCAACAGCAGCATCGCGTGCCAGATCTGCAGCGTGTCGGTGATGAAGAACCATGCCCAGCCGGCCGAGGCGATCATGAACAGCGCCATGCCGCACTGGATCAGCCGCCGCGGGTCGACGCGGTCGGCCAACGCACCGACCGGCACCGAGAACAGCAAAAAGGGCAGCCAGTGCGACACCACCGCGAAGCCGCCGAGCGCGGGCGAATGGAATTTCTGGAACATCATCCAGTAGCTGATCACGTGCTCGATGTTGTCGGCCATCATGGCCAGCAGGTAGGTGCCGACGAGCGCCCGGTAGCCGGGGTGGCGAAGGGCAGCGAAGGAGCGGGCGGGCGGCG
>CAHJWV010000527.1 GCA_903643055.1 Burkholderiales bacterium
TCTTGTCTTCCGGGATCTCCATCTTCTCGGCCAGCGTGGGCGCATCGGGTTCGAAGCCGAACTCTTGCAAATGCTGGCGGCTCAGGCGGTTCATCTTGTTGATCGTCTCGATCATGTGAACCGGAATGCGGATGGTCCGCGCCTGGTCGGCGATCGAGCGAGTGATGGCCTGGCGAATCCACCAGGTCGCATAGGTCGAGAACTTGTAGCCGCGGCGGTATTCGAACTTGTCCACCGCCTTCATCAGGCCGATGTTCCCTTCCTGGATCAGGTCAAGGAACTGCAAACCACGGTTGGTGTACTTCTTTGCGATCGAGATCACGAGGCGCAAGTTGGCCTCGATCATTTCCTTCTTCGCATCGCGCGAGGCCTTCTCGCCCTCGTTCATGCGCTTGTTGATCTGCTTCAGGTCTTCCAGCGGCACGACGGCGCGCGCTTGTTGGTCGGTCAGCTTCTTCTGCAGTTCCTGCACGGGCGGCAGATTGCGCGCAAGGATGGTGCTGTACGGCTTGTTGGCTGCAACTTCCTTTTCCGCCCACTTCAGGTTCAGTGCGTTGGGCGGGAAGTTCTTGATGAAATAGTCTTGCGGCATGCCGCATTTGTCGACCAGGATCTTGCGCAGCTCGCGCTCGTAACGGCGCACGTCGTCGACCTGCGAGCGCAGGATGCCGCACAGCTTCTCGATCGTCTTCACCGTGAAGCGGATCGTCATCAGCTCGGCGCTGATCGCCTGCTGCGACTTGTTGTAGGTCGCTGACTGGTAGCCGTCTTTCTCGAACGACTTGCGCATCTTGTCGAAGTTGATGCGCAGACTTTCGAACTTCGTCAGTGCCGCGGCCTTCAACTCTTCCAGCTTCTTGGTCAGCGCTTTGCTGCCGCCTTGGCCGTCGTCATCGTCTTCCTCATCGAAGAAGTCGACGTCTTCTTCCGCCACATAGTCGTCCGCTTCGTCTTCCGAGACGAAGCCGTCGACGACTTCGGAGATCGTCATCTCGGCCGCGGTGATGCGGTCGGCATAAGTGAGGATCTCGGCGATCGTGGTCGGCGAGGCGCTGATGGCCAGCATCATGGCTTGAAGGCCGCCTTCAATGCGTTTGGCGATCTCGATTTCGCCTTCACGGGTCAGCAGTTCGACCGTGCCCATTTCACGCATGTACATGCGCACTGGGTCGGTCGTGCGGCCGAATTCGGAGTCGACCGTCGACAGCGCGGCTTCGGCGGCTTCTTCGGCTTCTTCTTCGGTGGCCGTGGTCGTGCCGCCGCCTGCGATCAGCAGGGTGGCTGCGTCGGGCGCTTGCTCGTACACGGCGATGCCCATGTCGTTGAGCATCGACACGATGGCTTCGAGGATTTCTGCATCGACCAGCTTTTCAGGCAAGTGGTCGTTGATTTCCTGGTGCGTCAGGAAGCCGCGCGTCTTGCCCATCTTGATGAGCGTTTTCAGCTCTTGGCGGCGCTTGGCGACTTCCTCTTCCGTCAACGCGGTCTCGTCCAGGCCGAACTCGCGCATCAGCGCGCGTTCCTTGGCCCGCGACACCTTCATGCGCAGCGGTTTGACCTTGGCGACTTTTTCTTCACCGCCTTCGGTGGTCTCGCTCGACTCGGTTTCGCCTTCGACCGGCTCGCCTTGCAGATCGGCCTCAATGTCAGAGAAATCCTCTTCAGGGATCTCTTCCTTCTTGCTCGCTGCGCCTACCTTGGGCTTGCGGGCGGCCTTGCTCTTGGCATCAGCCGCTTCGGCCTTGGCCGTGGGTTTCTTCTTGTCCTCCGTGTCGGCCTTTGCGGCCTTGGCTGGTTTGGACGGAGCGGCAGGCTGGGCTGTCTTGGCGGGAGCGCTCTTCTTCGCGGTCATGCAAATCCTCGAATGGTGGTGGGCATCACGGCCTTGAATCAGTGACTGGCGTTGGCAAACCCACGCAGGTGACCGCAATTGCGGCCTCTCGGCGCGAATTCAATGCCAACATTCATCGTGAAGACAAGGCGAACCAACCGCGCCAGCATCGGCCGGGCAGGGCTGGTGAGCAACAGGCAAGCTCGCGTGATCATTTGAAGTGCAGTCCTTGCGGGAAAGTTGGCCTTTGGAGGGGACCCTGGGTCAGAGGGTGGCCGGATCCGGAGGTGCTGCTGTCACTCTTGCCGTGTAACAAACCCTCGATTATCGGCGAAACGAGGCGTCACGTCAAAGTTTGCGGGTGAAGACTTTGCAGCCGTTTGCGGCGTTGCTGCATCACTTCGATGTAAAGCTTGCGCGCTTCGGGGTCGGTTGCGGCCTTCAGCGCCAGCTGATTTTCTTTGAGCTTTAGCGCTTCGACCCACATGCCGTCCAAGACGCGGCGCAGGTCGGACGGTGTCATTTCGTCTTCCAAGGCAAGCGGTGGCACGAGCTGCGGCTGCAGATCCGCCCACTCGGTGTCCAGCAAGGCTTGCTCCAGCGCGGCCCAAGGCCTTGAGCCGTGCTCATTGAACTCGCGTTCCAGCCAGGCAAAGAGTTGCCCATGGGGCGCTGGCAGCTCGTGCAGCAGTTCATGGTCATCGGCCGCAAGCAGCTCCCACCAACCGCTGTGCAGCAACAGCAGGCGGGCGGCGGCATCCGCCGGGCTCGTGGGCGGCTTGCGAAGCCCTTGCTGAACGGGTTCTTCCTTGCCGTGGCCGCGCCATTTCCCGCTCCAGCGCTTGCGCGGCGTGAATTCGCCTTTGCGATGCGGTAGGTCGTCTCGCGGGTCGGCGCCAGAGCTGCCGTAGTCGTCGCCGGGCGTGAAGTGGTCGTTGAAGTCAAGGGCAGGCGCTGTGTTGACGTGCCAGAGTTGATTCAGATCGGCCACGTTCAGCCGGGCGAGCTGAGCCAGTTCGCCCTGCAGTTGCATCTTCAACGCGCCCGCAGGAAGGGCGTTCCAGAGCGGTTTGGCATGGGCCAGCAGCCGGGCTCGTCCCTCGGCGGTCTCGATGTCGCAGGCGTCGCGCGCGGCCTCAATCAATTGGCGAGACAGCG
>CAHJWV010000528.1 GCA_903643055.1 Burkholderiales bacterium
TCCTTCAACCCGCCTTGCGCGACTCGGTAGAAGGCCACCAACAGGTAGATCGCGACGGCGACGCCCGCCAGCGAAGCCCAGATCTGGGTCCACAAGACATGGCGCAGTCCATTGATGCGCAGTGTCAATGCCGCGTCCAGTTCGGTCAGAGCCTCGCCGTTCAACTGGTCGTGCAGACCGATGGCCCGATGGGCAGTGGCCAGAAATTCCTGAGGATGCCCCTTGGGCTGATCGATCAGCAGTTGCGACTTGACGGCATCCAGGCTCTCGATCAACAGGGGCTGCCTCGCCATCGCCGCATCTATCAGATAGAAGCTGTCGAGATCGGGATCGAGCGTCAGATTCGATCCATCTGCGATATCGGCCAACAGCTCGGTGATGGCGGTGCGATGGAACCGGCCCGCAGCCGATTCAGCGATCGATCGAAGAAGGTTCCGGCCCCGCACGCCATAGCAGTGGCGGCAAGGCCATCAACAGCAGCATGCCGGCGAAGGGCAAGGTGGCCGCAAACCCGAGGCGCTTGAACATCAGTGCACCGGCCCAGGCGCCCGAGAAGAAAGCGCCCAGGAGCGTGCACTGCATCAACAGCCTGCCGTGATTCGCGTGCACACGGCCAGCCGCCATCGGCGCGCATGCACGTTTCCAGTCAATCACGCGCCCCAGCTCGATGCCCAGGTCGGTGACGATGCCCGTCATGTGGGTCGAGCGGATCTCGGCTTGGGAGATCTGCGTGACCAGCGCGTTCTGCCAGCCCATGATGAAGCACAGCAGCAGCACGGTCGCCGGCACCAGCAGGTAGGTCTGCAGCGCCAGATTGGCTCCCAGCAGGCCAAACACGAGCAGCAAGCCAGCCTCGATCAGCAGCCCGATCGCAAATGGGCTGTGCAGGTGGCGGCGCGTGGCCCACGCCACGCAGACTTCGGTGGCAGCCGCGCCGCAGACAAAAGAGCCCAATGACGCCAGCCCCGCCAACGCCAGTTGCATACCGCCTGCCGCCAGCTCATCGGCAATGCCGGATACGATCCCCGTCATGTGCGAGGTATAGCTGTGCACGGCGAGAAAGCCACCCGCATTGATGGCACCGGCGATGAAGGCCAGCAAGGCGCCTAACTGTCCATTCGACGCCAGGCTGCGCTGCCGGCTGGTCAGGTTTTGAATGAATCGAAGGGCCATGACTGCTGTGACCTCAACGCCTGCGGCCATGGATGCACATACGCACGCGGCAGCCCATTCACGCCCACGGCCCGCTGCGGCTCACGCGAACAAGGCCTTCAGGCTCGCCAAGGCCACGGCCGGGTCGGCGATGCCGTGATAAATCGGCGGGATCTCCCGCTTCAAGCCGAGCAGGCCGTAAACCCCGTGCATGGCCGAGCGCACCGAGTACTCGACGGTGAAGACCACGTCCTCGGGCAACTCGACATACTGGCCCAGCAATGCGAAGTTCAGCGAGCCCTGCGGAATCACCTGCGGGCGATCTGAGGGCCCTCGGCGTTCGAACTCGCTGGTGATGTAAGGCAGCATCACCGGAATCACGGTGGTCGTGCGCCGCACCTCATCGAGGATGTCTTCAAAACCCAGCTGATGAACGAGTTCGGTCAGGATCTCCTGGCCACTGGCTTGCGCCATTGTCTTGTCGATGTAGTCACCCGCCCTGTCGACGAACAGGCCATAGCCCCACAAGGTGAACACATCGGGCGGCTGGCCTGCGAAATGCGGAGGGCGCGGGAGCACGATGGACATCAGCCAGCTGGAGTCCTTGAACGTCATCAACCCGCCGGTGCCCGCGGCATTGCCCGAGAACGCCTCGATGCGTTTCATCAGCAACGGGCTGCGCATCGTCAGCGTGAACGACTCCCATTTGCTCTCATCGACGTTGCCGAAGAAAGCATTCGGGCGGCCGAAGCCTGGCGCCTTGCGGGCCAGCGTCTCCCACAGCGACCAGGCGCCGTCGCGTCGGTCGCGGACCAGCACGGGCGGCCGATCATCATCACCCAGCCTTGAATCGGCCGTCATCGAACCGAGCGTCAGGAACACCAGGTCCTGTCGACGCAAGCCCTTGGACTGCGGCACGCCCTCATGGTCGCAATGAAGGGCCTCGATCCATCGGCCTTCCTCCGATTCAGCAAACGACACATCGGTGACCCGCACGCCGAATTCGAAATTCACGCCGCGCTCGCGCAGCCATGCTACGAGCGGGCGAACGATGGAGTCATATTGGTTGAGCGCCGTCCGCCGGACACCGCCCAGTGTGTGGATGCGCGGAAACTCCTGAAGAAAGCGCAACATGTAGCGCTTCAGCTCGATGGCGCTGTGCCAGTTCTGAAAGGCAAACGTGGTGCGCCACATCGTCCAGAAATGGGTCTGGAAGAAGTGATCCGAGAAATAGTCTTCGATGCGTTTGGAGCCCAGCACACGTTCGGGCGTGGCGAGCAGGCGCATGATCTCCAGCCGATCTTGCAGGCTGAAGCCCAGGTCGCTGGCGTCAACGATGTGGTGATGGCGGTCGATCAATCGGGCCCGCGCATCCGACTGCCAACTCGCATTGAACTCCCAGACCTCGCGTTTGACCGAGGTCGTGAAGTCTTTCAGCGACGGGATGCCTTCCAGCACATCCCACAGGCATACATAAGTCTCTTCAGTCAGCATGCGGCCGCCACGGGTGACGTAGCCGTTTTTCGAATCGCCTGAACCATCCAGCGCCCCGCCCGCCAAAGGCTGCTCTTCCAGCACGGTGATGTTTCTCGGCTGCAGCCCGCCGTCGCGGATCAACAGCACCGCGGCCGACAGTGATGCGATGCCGCCGCCGACGAGATAAGCCCTCGAATCCATCAATTTGAGCATGGACAGTTTCCTGGTTAGAAGCCAATGTGGCGAGCGAGTGCCCGCCGTTCTCGGCATTGGAAAGCCAGCCAGCGCATGTGAGCTTGATGCAGATCAGACCGCACTCAATCGAGTTCATCCGGTTCATCGAGATGCCGATCGCACGTGGCCGTGATCGGCATCAAGGCCAGCGGGACATTCCACATTCACCATCCAGGCCCCCGTTTTCTGGAGCATGCCCATGCGCTATGTCATTCGCCAGCAGGCACAGGCCGATCACACTTCAACCGACCGGGCGCAGATCGCCTCGCTCATCCGCCGATCGGGTGCCCGCATCCTGGACGACTCACCCGGCATGCTGTTGATCTCATGCACAGCAGCGCTGTCGCGCCACTTGATCCAAGCCCTGCCGCCGGGCTGGCTGCTCAACCGCGAGCGCGTGCTGCCTTTGCCGCCCCGCGGCCCGCGCGGTCCCAGCTCAGGGCCGGTGCACGAAGCCCCTCACGCATCGCCAGGCAACACGGCTTACGCCGAATCTCATCGCTGACCATCCGGCGACAAAGCGCGTGCAACGAAAGGGGTACGCTCGGGCCTTCCCGGCTTGCCGTGCTCGCCCGCTTTCGCCACCGTGACGCTCCACCACCTTGCCATCGTCGATGACGACGTCGACATCACCACCTTGCTGGGCAACTACCTCGACGGCCATGGCTTTCGGGTGAGCCGGCTCCATTCGGGCCACGCCCTGATGACGCTGATGGCAAGCGACCCGCCCGCGCTGGTTTTGCTCGATCTGAGCCTGCCCGGTGAAGATGGCTTCGTGATTGCACGCCAGTTGCGCGAGCACTGGCACTGCGGCCTTGTCATCGTCACCGGGCGCGGTGATGCCGTCGACAAGGTCGTCGGCCTGGAGATCGGCGCCGATGACTATGTCACCAAGCCGTTCGACATGCGCGAGCTACTGGCGCGCGTGAAGGCGGTGATGCGCCGCATCGAACCTGCGCGTGCCCGCATCGCCCTCACGCCACCTGCACCACCGGCAGCCCTTGAAGCGCGCAAGCGCCTGTGCTTTGCCGGCTGGCAGCTCGATGCGCTGGCGCGCAGGCTGGAAAGCCCGCAGGGAGCAGTGGTGCCGCTGACCTCCGGGGAGTTCGACCTGCTGTGCGTGCTGGCCACTCATGCGGGGCGCGTGTTGTCGCGTGACTTCCTGTTGGAGCACACCCGCGGCCGTGAAGCTGCGCCCTTCGACCGCACGATCGATGTGCAGGTCGGCCGCTTGCGCAAGAAAATCGAGGCCGATCCGGAAGACCCTCAGATCATCAAGTCGGTCCGCAGTGCGGGCTACGTGCTCGTGCCCGTCGTCACCCACCTCTGACCTTCATCACACCCCATGACCGACTCTCCCGCCCTTGGCCTGCTGCCTTCCGGCCTGGATGAGCGGACGGTGTTTCGCTCGCTGTTCGGCGCCTATCCCGA
>CAHJWV010000529.1 GCA_903643055.1 Burkholderiales bacterium
AAGCTGCACGGACCGGTCTGGACACCTCATCGGCGTTCAAACTCTACCGCGCTGGTCTGGACTGAACATACAAGCAAAAGCACCGAGCAAAGGGCGTGGCAAAGGGCATGGCAAAGGGCAATGAAATGAAACCACGTGATCTCTGCCATGAGGTCCTGGGGCTGGCAGCAGTCGACGTCGGCCCTGTCCGACACGCCTTCGCGTGCCACGCCGACAACACCGAGCCGCGCCCTTCGATAAGGTAGCTGCACGGCTTGCATACGCATCGAGAGATGAGTCGCAGGCCACACGCCCAGCGCCATCGGCGTTGTTGATCGTGTATTGGTTCGGCCTGCTGTGATGGCGGGCACCAGCCCCATCTCCGTTCACGAAGGACATTCCTCATGGCTCAAAGCAGCATTCTTGGCGGACAGGCCGCCCCCCGACAAGCGCGAGGTCGAGATGCCGAAACCCTCGGCCCCAGCGACAGTTCCGACAGCGGTAGCGACATCCAGGGCGAAAGCGCGTTTTCTACTGCGTCAGAGAGTGATGGTCTGCTGGGCACCGTGCCGATGCAGCAAGACAGCGATACCGATTCAAGCGGTACCGGCGAGCGAGGCTCGGCCGTGCCAGAACGGGTGCGCGATGGCAGCGATATTTCCACCGACCGCATCGAAGTCAACGGTATCACTGCTGACGACGAGCTGTCGCTCGATGACCCCGATGCCCTCATCGCCGAAGAGTTGCTGCTCGAAGATGAGGTCACCGAAGAAGACAGCGACGATACGGACGACTGATGATTGCCTCCGCTTCGTCGGCCGCGAACACGCGGCGCATTGAACACACGCTCAAGCACACCTTCGGTCTGAAAGAATTGCGCGAAGGTCAGCGCAGCGTGATCGACCGTGTGCTCGGCGGCCTCAATACCTTGGCGCTGATGCCCACCGGCGCCGGCAAATCACTGTGTTATCAATTGCCGGCCATGTTGATAACCGGCTGCACGCTGGTGGTCTCGCCGCTGATTGCGCTGATGAAAGACCAGTGCGACAAGCTAAGGGAACGAGGCATTGCTGCTGTGCAGCTGAACAGTGCCATCGACGCCCAACAAGCACGCAAAGCCTATGAAGCCTTGCGCGATGGCAGCGCGCGCATCGTGTTCAGCACGCCGGAGCGGCTGGCCGATGCCGAATTCATTGCGTTGCTGCAGGCCAGAGGCGTCGGCTTGTTGGTGGTCGATGAAGCCCATTGCATTTCGCAATGGGGCCATGACTTCCGCCCAGCCTTCTTGGAGATCGCACCCGCCTTGAAATCCCTGGGCGACCCGACCGTATTGGCACTGACGGCCACCGCCACCGATGACGTGGCAGCCGACATCGCCGAGCAGCTGCACATTCCGCGCGCCGGCATCGTGCACGTCGCCTCCTATCGACCGAACCTGCACTATGCGGTCGAACAGCTGGCCAGCGAAGACGAAAAGATGGAACGGGTACGGTCCCTCGTTGCAGAGTCGGCCGGCACCGGCATCGTGTATGTCGCGACCGTGAAGGCCGCTCAAGCGGTTCATGCAGCGCTCAGCAATGCCGGTCAATCGGTGCGTTGCTATCACGGCAAGCTCGGTGCGGGCGAGCGGCGAGCCGCGCAAGAAGCGTTCATGAGCGGTGAAGCGCGCGTGATGGTGGCCACGAACGCCTTTGGCTTGGGCATCGACCGGCCTGACATCCGATTCGTCATTCACTACCAACTGCCTTCCGGCATCGATGCCTACTACCAGGAGTCGGGCCGGGCCGGCCGCGATGGTGAGCCGGCGCGGTGCACCTTGCTGTACCTTCGCTCCGACAAGGCCGTACAGCAGTTCTTTCTTGCCGGCCGCTACCCGACGGCGCAAGACCTCGATGCTGTTTACAACACGCTGCTCGAAGTGCCCGAAGGCAATGCGGGCTGGACGATCGACGGCTTGTATCGCCGCCTGGAGCGGCCTCGCACCAAGCTGCAAGTGGCTGTAAGTTTGCTCAGGCGGCAACAGGTCGTTGAAGTGGCCCCCGGGGGTGGCCTGAGGCTGGCGAGTGCCGAGCCTGAGCAAGAAGCCCTGACCAGCCTGACCAACGCTTACCGCGACCGCCGAGAGCAAGACAGCGCAGCCCTCGAACTGATGGTTTTTTATGCGCAGACCGGCCAATGCCGCTGGCAGATTCTGCTGCAGCACCTGGGCGAAAAGCGCGGATTCAAACGTTGCGAGGTCTGCGATAACTGCCGTCGGGTGGCGACCCACCAAGCCGATGAACACACCGCAAGCAATGGGGCGCTCGTGGCCTCTTCAGCGAGCCCCTTGTCGGAAGCTCCAACCCCTTTTGCACCAGGCGATTCCGTGCGTGTGAAGCGTTATGGAACCGGCACCGTCACGGCGGCCAATAGCCAAACCGTCACGGTGTCTTTCGAAGGCGTTGGAGAGCGCTGCTTTCAGCCCGACTTCGTGCGTGCATTGGCCAAGCAGCGAACGCCTCGACCTGCACTGCAGGCAATTGTCGCGGCAGCGCCGCTGGCCGAAGTGGAGCGCGCCGCAGCCTGAGGTACGACTCGTTAGCTCCTGGCCTCTTGTACAGCGCAGTACAGGGCTGTACTGCGCCGATGCCGCGCTAAGCCCGGTAGTTTCTGCCTCGTCGTTGCGACCTGTGCTTCGTTATTCAATCGGAGTTCGTCAAACATTGCCCAAGGCTTCGGCGCATTGGGCCTTGTCTGATATCGACGTCCGACAGCGAACTACCCGACGTTGTAGCAGCGCGCGGCTTGGCGCTCCGCAGAACTGAAGCCTGCCAGTGCGCTTTCCCAGGGCACGCCGTTGACAGGGTAGGACGAACGAAATTCAGTCATTGCAACGACAGCGGGGTCACCGGGCGCCAACTCTTCCAGCAAATTGCGTTGCGCATCGAATACCAGCGCTTTGGGCGCTGTATCGCGTTGAATCAGGACGACAAACTTCATCGGTCTAGTGGGTCACAGGTAAAAAAACAAAATCAATCGCCACAGGCACCTTGGAGTGCATGACGCATCACCGTGATGCTAGCCAAGGCACCGCCTATGCGCTGTAGG
>CAHJWV010000530.1 GCA_903643055.1 Burkholderiales bacterium
CCGCGATGGCGTGGTGCTTGCCAGCACTGGTGCCGCCAAGCTGCCGCCGGGCTTCAAGGTGGCGATGGAACCCGTGCGACAAGCGGTGGCCGAGCCTGCATCGCCCTATGTGATGGGCGATGACCCCGAGCGCATGGACGCTGATGCGGTGATCGCTGCCGAACCGGTGCGCCGCGCCGTGATTCAACACACCGATCCGGTGGCCGGTTATCTTTATCTGGTGGCCCACAAGGCCAGCCTGCCGGAAGGCCGTTGGCAGGCGCTGCAATCGAGCTTTGCGCGACCGGCATTCGGCTTGATTGCGGCGATCGTGGCGGTCACCACGCTGTTGGCTGCGATGGTCACCGCGTCGGTCACGCGGCCTTTGAAGCGGCTGACGGAAGCTGTGGCGGCCTTGTCGGAAAAGGGGCTGCAAGATGCGAGCGTCGCCGAAGCGCAGCCGCTGTTGCCGGCCCCCACGCGTGACGAGTTCGGCCAGTTGACTCAGGCGTTTGCCGCGATGCTGGCGACCTTGCGCAAACAGTGGGATACCTTGCGCCGGCTGGATCACTTTCGCCGTGAAGCGGTCAGCAATCTGTCTCACGATTTGCGTTCGCCGCTGACGGCCACCGCGGCTTGCCTGGAAACACTCGAAGCGCGCTGGAGCAGTCCGCAAACATCAGCGAACGACCCGCCCGATCGGGCCGACGATCGCCGGCTGATCGAAGTGGCCCTGCGCAACGCACGCAACGCAGCGCGCCTGGTGCAGGCGCTCGGGGATCTCGCCACACTCGATGAGCCGGCCTTTCAGATGCGCGCCGAAGTGGTCGACGTGGCCGAGTTGCTGGCCGATATCGCGTTGCGATTTGCCGAGCGTGCGGCGCAAAAGGGCATTTCGCTGGAAGCCTTGCATGGCGACCAGCCGGTGGCTGCGGCAGTCGACGTCGAACTGTTTGAGCGGGCCGTGGCCAACCTGATCGACAACGCCATGAAGTTCTGTGGCGCGGGAAGTTGCATCACGGTGGATGCGCAGGCCATCGGGGCGGCGGTCCGGGTGCGTGTCATGGACAACGGCCCCGGCATTCCTCCCGCCGATCTGCCGCATCTCTTTGACCGCTTTTATCAAGTACGGCAGACGGTGGCGCCGTCCACCGGCGAGGGCGGCAAGGGCTTGGGGCTGGCAATCGTCAAGCGCATTGCCGAGCTGCATGGCGGCCGGATTGATGTCACCAGTGAACCGGGGCAAGGCACGCAAGTCACGCTGACTTTGCCGGCCACACCGAGCGTTTAGCGCGCCCCATGTCGGCGCAGGAAAACCCCTAGTGCGTGCATCTATGCACCGGCCTAAAGTCCGCCCACTCGCGGCTGGCACCCAGTGTGCCGGGCACCGGCGGGGGTCTGAGGAGACATACACGCAGCGCGAAGCATCCGCTCCAAAACTGCGAAAACGGCCGGCGCCAAGAGGTGCACGCGTCGATGACAAAATGCAAGGGCGTCAGGGCCAAACCTGACGCCCTTTGTTTTTGTCCGCTGCTTTTATTCCGCGTTGATCGCCAGCCTTCCCGCCTCGGTGAGGGGGTTCGGTGAAAGCGAGCAAACCGTTCTGCCAGGCATGTTCAGCGTCGCCGATGCGTGCTATCTGCGCCCCCATCGTCCTTCCCCATCGCGATTGCATCCCGAATGTTTGACCTTGCCATTCTGACCCTGGCCTCTCTGTTTG
Organism: Burkholderiales bacterium; assembly: GCA_903643055.1. The sequence continues at coordinate 1,700 of CAHJWV010000530.1, forward strand.
CTGGTTTTGTGGACGCGATCGTTGGAGGTGGGGGCCTGATCTTGACGCCGGCCTTGTTCAGCGTTTATCCGTCGGCCGCACCTGCCACGCTGTTCGGCACCAACAAGGGCGCGGCTGTGTGGGGCACGGGCTGGGCTCTGGCGCAGTATGCGAAGCGAGTAAAGCTGGCCTGGGGGGCGCTGCTTCCAGCAGCCGGCGCGGCGCTCATCGGCAGCTTTGCCGGCGCCTGGAGCGTCACGCAGGTCAGTGCCGATGGGTTGCGCAAGGCGTTGCCCTTCGTGATGCTGCTCGTGTTGATTTACACCCTGGCCCGCAAAGACATGGGGCGCATTCACGAGCCGCGCTTTCACGGCCGCGCGCAAGCCTTGGTGGTCAGCGCGATCGGATTGGTGATTGGCTTTTATGACGGCTTCTTTGGGCCCGGAACCGGGAGCTTCTTCGTGTTCTCGTTCGTGCGGCTGCTGGGCTATGACTTTCTGAATGCGTCGGCCAGCGCCAAGCTGCTGAACGTGGCCACCAATGTGGCCGCATTGCTGTTGTTCGGCCTCAAGGAGCACATCTGGTGGCACGTCGCGGCAGTAACGGCCGTGGCCAATGTGATCGGCAGCCTGCTGGGAACCCGGCTCGCGTTGAAGCACGGCGCTGGCTTTGTGCGCATTGCGTTCATCGGCGTGGTTACGCTGCTGATTCTGAAGACCGCGTGGGACAGCTTCGTGCGCTGAAGAACGTGGTCAGGTCGATGGGTCGGGCGGGCTTCGGTACATGTCGACCAGCCGCTGGTATGCCGTGAACGCACGTTCATGGGCAGCAGGATCGCGGACGAAGCGCGCGTCATGCAGGAAACCCATCATCAGGCTGTTGAGTTCGAAGCTCATCTGGGCGGGGTCGCAATCTGCGCGCAGATGGCCGGCGTCGATGGCCAGTGCGATTGAATGCGCCAGCATGCGCCGCCAGGTCATCACGTGCTCTAGCAATCGGTCTCGCAATGGGCTTTCGACGTGATCGAGTTCGAAGGCAGCCGCGACATGCAGGCCACCCGCCATTGCGTTGCTGCCGGTGCCGCGGTCGATCCAGTGGCGCATGATGGAGTCAAGGCGCGGCAGGCCGCGCGGCTCCAGCAGTGCGGGCGTGAACACGTTCTCCGCAAACAGCCGGCCATATTCGGCGACCACGAGCACCTGCAGCGCATCCAGCGAACCCACGCGCGTGAACACACCGCTCTTGCTGATGTTTAGCCGCCGCGCGACTTCACCGAAGGAGATGCCTTGCAAACCTTCGACGACGGCGATGTCGAGCGCGGTCTTGACGATCGCGGCGAGCGTCTGTTCGCTCTTGCTTGCTTTTTGATTCATGACCATGGGCAGCGCCGGTGAATGTGACGGTTAAGTATAGAAAGCGCTTTGCGTGCCCACGTGACATATGTCGTTAACGGCGTTGGGCCAAAGCGCGTTGTAGTCGGTAATTCGCGGCGTTGTTCCCGCGATTGATGAGATCCAGCCTCACTAGCATGGGCCTTGAAACCACGACTTTTCACGGATAACACCATGCCTGTCGACCCCAAACTGAGATCGCTCAATATCGATGTGCCTGCCCAGCCCGAGGCGTTGGTCAAGCTGTCGCTGCTGCTGGCAGAGGACGAAGTCGATTTGCCATCGCTCGGCCGCTTGGTCGAGTCCGACATGTCGCTTGCTGCGGCAGTGATGAAGGCCGTTAACTCGTCGCTGTATGGGCTGAAGGGGCGGGTGCAGAGTGTGCAGCAGGCCGTGATGTATCTCGGTACCCGCGAGGTGGCTGCGGTGACATTTGAATTTGGATTGCGCGCGGTATTTCCGGCTGCACCTGACCTGGATGCCGTTTGGCAGCGCGCGAGTGTGCGTGGCCTGCTGATGGGACGCATCGGCCAGGCATTGAGCGTCGATCCTTGGGGCGCGCATTCGGCCGGGCTGTTCGAAGAATGCGGCAAGGCGGTACTGTTCAAGCATGCGCAGGAGATCTATCAGCCGATGCTGCGTGCGGCAGCCAATGACACGGAATTGGTTGAACTCGAACACGAGGCTTTTGGTGTCAGCCACGACGCGTTGGGTGCCTCGTTGTGCGAAAGCTGGGGCTTGGCGCCGGCCGCGGTTGCGAGTGTTCGGCACCATGTGCGAGTCAACGCCTTGCGTCAATTGCCGGCCCAGGCGCCGCGCCGTTCGATTTGTGCGCTGTCGGCCTTGGCCAATGCGCTGATGAACGACCCTGCGTCTCTCGATGAAGTTGCCCAAGCTGTTGCGCCGCAGGCCATGCTGGATCAAACCTTGGTATTGCGGGGCGCACGCAAGGTGCAGCAGCAAATCGAAGAAGCTCAGGCTCGAAGCTGAGCCGCTTGGCCCACATCACCTAAAGGCTCAGAGCCGACGGGTCGTTTCGCGAACGATCAACTCCAACTGAGGAAGCGGCACTTCCTCGGTCGGGTGGCCCAGCATGTTGAGCAGTGCATGGGCCGCGAACAAACCCATCTCATAGATCGGTTGCCGCACGGTTGTCAGTGGCGGCGTGAGGTAAGCCGCCGCGGGCAGATCATCGACACCGACCAAGGACAAATCATCCGGTACGCGCACGCCGCGTCGGTACATCGCCACGCGCGCACCGAAGCTGGTTTGGTCGTTCGCAGCAAACACGGCGCTGAAACTCTGGCCGCTGTCAAACAGCCGGTTCATTGCCAGCAGGCCGCCACTTTCCAGAAAGTCGCCTTGCACGACGAGTTCGGGAGTGACCTGGAGCCCGGCTTCTTCATGCGCACGCGCGTAGCCGGCATAACGCTCAATGGCATCGGGGTGATCTTTGGCGCCGGCGATATGAGCAATGCGCTTGTGCCCCAGACTTAGCAAATGTCGAGTGGCGAGATAGCCGCCAAGTTCTTGATCGAGCGTGCGGCTGCGCACATTGGGCGCTTCAAGCTTGCGACCAGTCACAACGATGGGCTGGTGGCGTGCGAAGTCAACTACCTGCTGATCGTCGAGGTGGCCGGTCAGGATCACCAAACCATCGATCCGACGCGCGAGCAGCAAGCGAATGCGCTCTGATTCTTCGCCAGCGTTCCAGTGGCCACTGACGATGATGGGCGCATAACCTGTACCCGTCAGGCCTTCTTCGATACCGCGCATTGCGCGGTTGAAGAACGGGCTTTCCACGTCATGCGTCAGGATGCCGACCGTCATCGTCGTGCCGGTTTTAAGGCTGCGCGCGAAAAGGTTCGGTTTGAAATCAAGCCGGCGAATGACGGTCTCGACCGAGGTGCGCTTTTCTGACGCAACACGCGCTGTGCCGTTCAGGATGCGCGACACCGTGCTGGCGGAAACGCCTGCTTCACGCGCCACATCCAACAAGGTTACGGCGGGAGGAGCTTCGATTGATTCGGGGTGGTCAGATCGATTCACGGCGTTAGGCCGCGAGGGCCCTAAAAAGAGGCATTTTGCATCGCAATACGCAATGATATCGTTTTCAAGATTGGAAGCAACGGGAACAGTTGTTTCGATTGGGCGCTTGCTTTTTGAACAAAAGCAGTTGGCCGCAGCATACGTTTTAGCAAACCTTTGCTGGCGTCTTTACCGTCCCCCGGACGATTTTCTGTGCTTGCCGACCTTTTTCGACTGAATCAAAGTGTGGTTTTAAGCAATGAATTTCCTCCGTATTTTCCCTAGGCTCAATGAGATTTTTGACTTGCCGCGTTGACGCTTCTCGCTCTGAGAGATGCAATACTCCCGTTGTGAAATCGATTTCAAAGAAATTAGGTTACATGTAATTAAGCGACTTGGGTGCCAGATCAAGGGCGATGATCATGATGCTGTCCATATTTCACAGCATGGAAAAACGCGTTGCGGCGTGATTCCGTTACATGGTGATTTTTTTGAAACGATGCCGTCAGCGGCATGAGCAACTGTCTTTCAGACGAGGAGATCGAGCATGAAGAGTTTGATGAAGCCGGCGATGCTGGCGATGGGTTTGGTGGCCCTGGCCGCGCAGGCGCAGACCACGACAACGATCAACGTGGCGTCGTTTCCCGCTTTCGATCTCGCTGTCAAAGCAGCAATTCCGCTGTACAAGAAGTTGCACCCTGAGGTCGAGATCAAGCTGACGACCCTGGCCATCGGCGATCACCACACCGCGATGACCACTGCATTGGCCACCGGCACGAACCTGCCGGATGTGATGGCTGTGGAAGTGGGCTTCATCGGCAAGTTCGCCGCATCGGGCGGGCTGGAAGACCTGGGCAAGGCGCCCTACAACGGCTTGCAATATCAGACCCAACTCGCCAAGTTCACCGTGCCGCAGGGCATGAGCGGCACCGGCGCACTGGCTGCAGTGCCGGCCGACATCGGCCCGGGCGCACTTTTCTATCGCAAAGACCTGCTCGACAAAGCCGGCGTGACCGAAGCCGATCTGACCAAGAGCTGGGAGTCGTTCATCGAATCCGGCAAGAAGGTGAAGGCGTCGACGGGCGCCTACCTGCTTGCCAACGCGGCAGATATCAAAGACATCTACATCCGCTCCGGGTTGAATGATGGCGAAGGCGTCTACTTCGACAAGAAGGGCACGCCGCTCATCAATACGCCGCGCTTCCAGAAGGCGTTCGAGCTGGCCAAGGCCGCACGAACCGCCGGTATCGACGGCAAGATTGCCGCGTGGTCCAACGAATGGACCGAAAGCTTCAAGCGCGACAAGGTGGCCTCCCAGATGATGGGCGCCTGGCTTGCCGGCCATTTAAGCACCTGGCTCGCACCGGAGCAAAAGGGCAAGTGGCGTTCGGCTCAATTGCCCAACGGTGCTTACGCGTCCTGGGGCGGCTCGTTCTACGCCATTCCGAAGCGTGCACAGAACAAGGCTGCAGCGTGGGATTTCATCAAGTTCCTGACCTTGGACAAGCAGATGCAGCTGGAAGCGTTCCGCACGCTCGATGCGTTCCCGTCGCTGATCGAAGCCCAGAACGACCCCTTCCTCGATCAGCCGATCGAATACCTCGGGGGCCAGAAGGCGCGCCAACTGTGGAAGGTCTCGGCCGACAAGATCAAGGCGATTGCAGTCGACAAGTTCGACCCGGTCGCCCTCGATGTGGTCAATGCCGAACTCGACAAGGTGCTGGAGCAGAACAAGGACATCAAGACCGCGTTGGCCGATGCGCAAGAGCAAGTGAAGAAGCGCGTTCGCCGCTGATCGCTGGCTTGCCGTTGTGAGCGCCCAGCCCTCCTGCACAGCGCAGGAGGGCTCGGTCATTTGATTGACCTGGCGTGGCCGTGGGCTGCGCCGTCTACCTTGAACATTCCATGCAGGCCATGTCAGACCCCTTGATCACGGACAAGCGAGTTGACGCTGCAGGCATGCTGCGGCGACGCAAGCGCTTTGCCTTTCGTGATGTGGCGCCCTACGTCTTCATCAGCCCGTTCTTCGTCATCTTCATCGTCTTCGGGTTGTTCCCGCTGCTGTTCTCGCTCTACCTGTCGCTTCACCGATGGGAGCCGTCAGGCGGCCTGGAGGCCATGACCTGGGTGGGGCTGGAGAACTACATCTTCGTCATCAAGAACGATGACTGGTTCCGCGCATCGCTTTACAACACCGGTTGGATGGCGCTCGTGGCCGGCCTGCCGCAGCACTTGATCGCGTTGCCGCTGGCGTTCTTTCTGCACACGGCTTTCGGCCGTTGGCGCAACTCGATCGTCGGCATTTACTTCTTGCCGTTCATTACGTCGACGGTCGCGATCTCGCTGGTGTTCTCGTCGCTGTTCTCGCGCGACTACGGCGTGGTGAACGCAGGGCTGAACGCGCTGGCGCACATTCCCGGCATCGGCTGGTTTTTCCCGTCGGAGAACATTGACTGGACCCAACCCAAGTACACGAAATGGATGATTTCATTCGTGGTGTGGTGGCGTTATGTCGGCTGGAACACGGTGCTCTATTTGTCGGCGATTCAAACCATACCGAAAGACCTGTTCGAGGCTGCCGTCATGGATGGCGCCAAGCGGGCTCAACAGTTCTTCTATGTCGTGTTGCCACTGTTGCGCCCGATGATCTTCTTTGCCGTGACCTTGAGCATCATCGGCAATCTGCAGCTCTTTGAAGAGCCGTTCATCCTGACCGGTGGCACGGGCGGCACCGACCAGGCCGGCAAGACCGCGGCCATGCACATGTACGTCACGGCCTTCAATGACGGTGACTTTGGCACCGCATCGAGCATCGCCTGGTTGCTCTTCATGCTGATAGCGGCCGTCACCTGGTTGAACAACCGCCTGCTCGGGCAACGAGAGGACCAGGCGTAAGCGATGAGTGCCATCCGTCATCCTTCCGCGGTCGCCGGCAACATCACTGCGTATGCCATCGTGCTGGGCGGTGCGCTGCTGATGCTCGCGCCGTTCTACTTCATGTTCGTTTTCGCGACGCATTCCGACAAAGACATCCTGTCGGTGCCGCCGCCGATATGGTTCGGCTCGGCGTTTCTCGACAACCTGCATTTGCTGCTTGAGCGGCTGCCTTTCTTCTGGCGCAACCTCGGCTGGAGCCTTTACGTGGCGCTGGCCGTAACGGGTGCCAACCTGCTCTTCTGTTCGCTGGCCGGCTATGCGTTCGCGATGTTCGACTTCAAATACAAGAAGGCGCTGTTCGTGTTCGTGATGGGCACGATGCTGATGCCCAGCTTCGTCGGCATGATCCCGACCGCGCTGACGATGAGCTGGCTCGGTTGGATGAATCAGCCCAAAGCCTTGATCGTGCCGGCAGCCTGCGGTGCACTTGGCATTTTCATGATGCGTCAGTACATCGCCTCGGCGATCCCGCGTGACTTGATCGACGCAGCGCGCATCGACGGCTGCAGCGAATTCGGCATCTACCTGCGAATCATCCTGCCGTTGCTTGGCCCGGCGATGGGCACGCTCGGGCTGGTCACGTTCATCGGTTCCTGGAATAACTTCATGGGTCCGCTGATCGTGATCCGCGACATGGAGATGTACACCGTGCCGCTGGCGCTGCGCTCCCTGCAGGGAACGGGTCAGACCCCCTGGGGCGCCATCTGCGCCGGCTCATCGATTGCCGTGCTGCCGCTGCTGCTGATCTTCGTGGTGGCCTCGCGCCGCTTGATCGAAGGACTGACAGCGGGTGCGGTCAAGGCCTGAACTTCAAATTTCTTTCCTCTTGCTGTTCATCTCATAAGGAATAGACGCGTGACCGAATTGAAATTCCCTGCTGGCTTTGTGTGGGGCGTGGCCAGCAGTGCGTATCAGATCGAAGGTGCGACCCGGGAAGATGGCCGTGGGCCGTCCATCTGGGATACCTTCGCGCATACGCCGGGCGCCACCCTTCAAGGCGAGAGCGGTGATGTGGCCTGTGACCACTATCACCGCTGGGCGGAAGACATTGATCTGATCGCGAGCCTGAATGTCAATGCCTACCGCTTCTCGATTGCCTGGCCGCGTGTGCAGCCGCAGGGCAAGGGGGCATGGAATCAGAAGGGGCTTGATTTCTATGACCGGCTGGTCGACCGGTTGCTGGCCAAAGGCATTGCACCGCATGCCACGCTCTATCACTGGGACTTGCCGCAGCCGTTGCAAGACGATGGCGGCTGGGGCGACCGCGTGACGGCCGAACGCTTCGCCGAATACGCCGACGTGATGGGCAAGCGCCTGGGTGACCGCGTGGCCAGCATCTGCACACACAACGAGCCCTGGTGCACCGCGCATCTGGGCCACCGCACCGGCCAGTTCGCGCCTGGCCTGAAAGACCCGAAGCTCACCGTGGAGGTGTCGCACAACCTGCTGCTCTCGCACGGCCTGGCGCTGCAAGCCATGCGTGCGAGCGGTGTGAAGGCGCCGCTGGGCATCGTGCTCAATCAGTCCCCGGCGACCCCGGCCACCGACAGCCAGGCCGACAAGGAACTGGCCGAGCGCGAATACGCGCTGTACGTGCGCTGGTACATGGACCCGATTTTCCTAAAAACGTATCCGAGCGCACCAGGCGTCGAGCTGTATCCGACGACGATGCGTGATGGCGATTTCGATGTCATCGCACAGCCGCTCGACTTCCTCGGCATCAACTACTACACCCGCCTGTGGGTCAGCAGCGAGCAGCCACCTCGCTCGGCGCCCAAGCTGCAAGGCGAGAGCGACATGGGCTGGGAGAACTATCCGCAGGGCCTCAAAGACCTGCTGGTGCAGCTCCATGGTGATTACAAGCTGCCGGCGATCTACATCACCGAGAACGGCATGGCTCACGCCGACAAGCTGGTCGACGGCCGTGTCGCCGATGCACCGCGCATTGAATACATGCGCACCCATCTGCTGGCCGTGCAACAGGCGATGGACGCCGGCGTCGACGTGCGTGGCTTCTTCTACTGGAGCCTGATGGACAACTACGAATGGAACTCCGGCTACAACAAGCGGTTTGGCCTGGTGCATGTGAACTATGCGACCCAGCAACGCACGCTGAAAGACAGCGCGTTGTGGTATCGCGATTTGCTGACGAAACAAGGAAGCTGAAATGGCTGCGCTGACCCTGCGGGGCGTTCGCAAGAGTTACGACAACAAGGTCGAAGTGATTCGCGGCGTGGATCTGGACATCGCCGATGGCGAGTTTGCTGTTTTCGTCGGCCCCTCGGGGTGCGGCAAGTCGACCTTGCTGCGCATCATTGCCGGCCTGGAAGACATCTCCGCGGGAGAGATCCACATCGGCCCGGATCTCATCAACGATGTGCCCCCGGCGCAGCGTGGCGTGGCGATGGTGTTTCAAAGCTACGCGCTTTACCCGCACATGACGGTCGGCGAGAACATGGGCTTTGCGCTGAAGCTGGCGGGCCAGTCGAAGGCTGAGGTGGCCAAGGCGGTCGGCCGCGCGGCGGAGATCTTGCAGATTACCCACCTGCTTGACCGCAAGCCGAAAGCCTTGTCGGGCGGGCAGCGCCAACGGGTGGCGATCGGCCGCGCGATCGTACGCAAGCCGCGGGTGTTTTTGTTCGACGAGCCCTTGTCGAACCTGGATGCGTCGTTGCGCGTGCAAATGCGCATCGAGTTATCGAGGCTGCACAAGGAGATTGGCAGCACGATGATCTACGTCACGCATGATCAGGTGGAAGCCATGACGCTGGGGGACCGCATCGCGGTTTTCAATGGCGGCGTGATCGAACAGATTGGTTCACCATTGCATTTGTACGAGCGTCCGACAAATCAGTTTGTTGCGGGGTTTCTGGGATCACCCCGAATGAACTTCATTCATTGCACGGCGAATTCGGGCGGTTTTAACGCCGTGCAGCTGAGGGTTGATCAGGCGGGTACTTTGAACCTTCCGGGTACCTTGCCATTCAATTCCATCGAGAAACTCGTGCTGGGAATTCGGCCAGAGCATTTAACTGTGACGCGGGTTGAGAATGGTTTGGCTGCGCGTATTGATCTGTTAGAGCACTTGGGTGATTCCCTGATCGTGCATGCAACGTTGCGTGGCACCGACAATCCCATCTCATTGAGGTTGTCTGCAGATCACGCCGGGCTGGGAGCGGGGCAAGATATTGGCATTCAGCCTCAACCAGCGCGGGCGCTGCTGTTCGATGCTGCAGGGCAAGCAGTGGCTTTGCATTAAAGATTTTTGAATTTGCGCAAATAGGCTGTCATCAATCGGGCGTCGATGCTGCGAATTGACAACAGAAGGGTAAATCCCAGATTCGATTCTATTGATGCCTTTTTAATGAATGCTTAATATCGCGCTCGCTTGACGCTCAAAAGGGCCTGTTAATTTCAAGGGAAACCTTATTCCCTTTCGGAAAACAGATCTTCGGCGCTGCGGCATATCCAGATTTGGCTCGCTGATTGATCAATAGCCAAAAGCGCCATGAGGCGCATGACACCTACCCACGGAGATTAGGAGATCCCATGAAGAAAAATCGTTTGATTCTCGCAATGGCGCTGGCAAGCGCAGCTGGTGCCGCGAGCGCTGCCGGCCCGGCCATCGATTTTTCCGGCTATATGCGCGCCGGCGTCGGCGTGAATACGGCCGGTGGTAACCAAGTCTGCTATCAGTTGGCAGGTGCAGACACCAAATGGCGTCTGGGCAACGAATGCGATTACGTCGTCGAGCCCAGCTTCAACGTCAAGCTTGCTGATTTCGAAGGCTCCGACTGGCACGTGCATCTGATGCCAAGCGTCTACAAGGCTTGGGACAGCAATAGCGCTGTCGCCGACGATGCACTGACCACCCGCTTTGGCCAAATTTACACCTACGGCGATCACATCGCTTCCCTTGGCAATGGCAAGCTGTGGGCCGGCCGCCGCTTCTACAACCGTCTGCAACTCGGCATCAACGACCAGTTCCTGGAGCGCAATGACGGCGATGGCGCCGGCATTGAAGACATCGATCTGGGCATTGGCAAGCTGAGCGTTGCGTTCATGCTGGACCCGAATTCTGGCGTATCGACGGCAGTCGATCCGAACGCAACTTCGGTCAACAACAACCGCTACGCACTGCCGATCCGTTTGACTGGCATTCAAGACATGCCCAATGGCGAGTTGGCGTTCTATGTGACGCCTTCGGCTCAAACGAAGAGCGAGAACCAAATCACTGGCTTTGAAGCTGCTGACCAACCCAAGGGCATCGCCGTGGGTGCTTATCAGACCGTCAAGGGCCTGATCCTGGGCGGCAACAGCCTGTTCGGCGTCAAGTACGACAAGGTGGGCGAAACCAAGAACACCCGCGTGGTGTTCCAGCAGACCGCCAACTTCGGCGCGACGGCGGTGGACTTCATCACCGAGTACCGCGTCAACAAGCAAGCGAACAATGCTGGCAACAAGTGGTTCATGCTGGGCGCACGTGCTGACACGTACATCTCTGGCCCGTTCCGCTTCCTGGTTGAGGCTGGCCATGACCAAGTCAAGGCTGATGGTGGCTCGCAGTTTGTCGTCAATTCGGGTGGCGAAACCAAGCTCAACATGACCAAGATCACCGCAGCGCTGGCCGCATCGGCTGGCACGACGGCAGGCTCACGCCCGACGGTTCGCCTGTTCGTGACACATGCAATTTGGAATGATGCCGCCCGGGCGAACCTCGGTGGTGGCAACACCGCGGCCGTGTTCGGCGACAAGAAGGCTGGCACCTCGGTCGGCATTCAAGGCGAAGCTTGGTGGTGATCGACCCGGGCCGCCTCCGGTAGGAGCAGTTTTGCGACGGTTGGGGGATCGTGCTGGTCACGTCTCCCGGCATGCGGCCCGAACAGCGACCACGAAGCTTTTTTGGCAAGGTGGTCGCGATACGGCCCCGTTGTGGTGGACCCGGTTCACTTCAGCGGCGGCCTGATTCAGAGCGCTAGCCCGACCCGAAGGTGTCGGGCTTTTTTTCGTCCGCTTCTTGGCTTGATCGCAGCGCGGGAACAGCCCTCGGTGGTGGTGGTGCGTCGTAATACACCGTGGCCTCTTGTGCGGCATTCGATGCGCGCCGTGGTCTCTGGGGCCCGGGTCGGAAAGGGGATGGCCCGATCTGTCGGCGCGGGTGGGTTCAAGGCGCGGGTGGTTGTGGGGCGGCTCTCGTGTTGGGGCGATCCTGGCGGGCTGGCAGCGCGCAATCGATGGGCGGCACGATCGTCCAATAGATGTCATAGAGCGACGTATTTGCACCCGGCAGCTTGAAGGGCTGAAGGTGCAGCGGCAAGGGGCCGGGCGCTTCGTCGGGCGGCTGCGTATAGGTGTAGATCGCTCCGGCTTGATGGAGGGCTGACAAATCCACCCACGGCGAGCGCTCGTGCATGCCGATCTCCAGGACTGCCGGGTTGGCACCGGAATACACCGACACCATGCCGGCTTCGTAAGTCGGCCCGACGACGAAGCGCAAGGGGCACGGCGTGACCTCGCGCCATTGCGCCATCAGCGTATCGGCCAGGTCTTGTGCGGGATAAAACTGATCGGGCCGGCCTCGGTGAGCGAGGGTCGCCGGCTCCCAAACCGATCGCGAATAGGTGGCCAAGGCCAGGCTGTGGGCCACGATGGCCAGCACCAGCAAGCGTCGTGGTGACTGCAGCATGGCGCGAAGCTGCCATGCCAGCCAGATACTGATGAATTGGGTGGCCTGAAAGCCCCAATGGTCTTGCAGCCGCACACCTTCTGTCAGGCACACGGCGACCAAAACGAACAAGGGCCACGCTAGTAGGCACAGCAACCAGGCGCGGCGTTCACGATCGCTCGCGCCGCTCACCGAACTGCGGTGCGTGGCCGGGGCTGGCAGACCACGCGAACGGCCCCAGCGGTTCCACAGTGCCAACGCGCCGAGGCACATCAGCAGCGTGGCCATCATGCGCAGTTGCAGCATCGAGAACGAAAGCAGCTTTTCACCTCGGCCGAGCCAGCTCAACTGGTTTACCGTGGTCGATGCGTAACGCAAGGTCGAATAGTCGTGGTGGATCACCCAGGCCACGTGCGGCGCGAAGATCAGCAGTGCAATGACGGTTGCGATCGCCAGGCCGATGAGGTGGCTGCGCTGTTTCAGCATGCCACTCATCCACAAGGCCAGGATGATGCCGGCCAGCGGGATGGCCGATTGGTATTTGGTCAGCAGTGCCAACCCGGCGGCCACGCCCAACGCGGCCCACCAAGCCTTGCGGGGAGCACGGTGCGTTGCCTGAACCGCAAGCCAAGCCGCCGCTGCGATGCAAAGCATCATCACCGTGTTGTGGTTGTAGAGCTGGGCCTTCCAGTTGAATGCCCAGTGCAATCCCCACAGCAGCATCGCCATCGCAGCGAGGTGTTCCCCTATCAGCCAGCGCGCGAACAAGAACGTGAATGTGGCAGTTCCGCTCAGCGTGATCGCGGCGAGCGCATAAGCCCAGTACGGCGAGGGCCCGAACAGCTTGATCACGACGGCCAGCAGAAACGTCGGCAGCGGCGGGTGCTTGTGATAGCCCCATTCGATGCTGTGGGCCCAGGTGAACTGCTCGAAGTGGTCGCCGGGCTGGCCGGGGTTGATCAGCGCCGGAATGATCACCCAGACGATTGCAATGCACAGCGCAATGACGAACAGGGGTTCTCGCGCAGCAGAACGTAGGATGGGCTGGGGTGAAGGCGTCATGGGGAGTAGAAGGTGGCCTTCGGACGCAGCGCGATCCGAAGAAAGCGGAACAGCGCGCGGATTGTATTGGCGGGCTGCGCCGCGATGTCTTGTTAGCGATGTCGTGTTGACAATGAAAGGTGGGCCACGAAAAAGCGGAGATGTGAGAGTGCAACCGCAGTCTGCCGCGTCGCCTGCAGCGGCGCCAATGGTGCCTGTGGAAGAGGTGCCGCCAACGAAGAGAGTCACGTACAGTCGCGGCCTGTCGTCTTGCGTTGACAACTCATGCAAGCCACCGAAGAACCTTCCTCTGAATATTCGCTGTCCCGTGAGGCCACGTCTGTGGTGGCACAAGCCTTGACCTTGCCGAAGAGATCTGCACGACCCTCGATCAGCTGCGTCTTGCCGGCCTACAACGAGGCCGGCAACCTGCCGACGCTGCTGTCTTCGTTGACACCTCAACTCGATGCGTTGACGGCGCAGTGGGAAATCATCGTCGTGGACGATGGCAGCACCGACGAGACGCCGATAGCGATTGCGCCTTGGCTGCTTCGTCCTGGCGTGCGCTGTGTTCGTTTGTCCCGCAACTTTGGCAAAGAGCAGGCCCTGACGGCCGGCATCGACCATGCGCTGGGCGAGGTGGTAGTGCTGATGGATGCCGATTTGCAGCATCCGGTCGAGATGGTTGCGAAGATGGTCGCAGCCTGGGCCGGCGGGGCCGACATGGTGTGTGCGGCACGATCGTCGCGCGCCGACGAAGGTTGGGCCAAGCGCATCGGTACCTGGCTCTTCTATTGGATCGTCAACCGCCGTGGCTCGGTGCAAATACCGGTCGATGCGGGTGACTTTCGCCTGATGGACCGCCGCGTGGTGGACGCACTCAAGTCACTCCCCGAGCGCAACCGCTTCATGAAAGGCTTGTACGCCTGGGTCGGGTTTCGCACCGAGATCATTGATTACCTGCCAGGTGAGCGGCATGCGGGCCACACCCATTTTTCGATGCGCAGCCTGGCCCGATTGGCGATGACGGGCGTCACTGCGTTTTCGAATGTGCCGCTGCGGCTGTGGAGTGCCGCCGGCGCGTTGATCGCGTTGATGGGCTTGGGTTTCGGTGCATGGGTCGTGATTGACCATCTGATCAATGGCAACGACGTGCCCGGCTGGGCAACGTTGGCCACCAGTCTGGCGTTCTTCAGTGGCGTGCAGCTGTTGTCGATCGGCATCCTGGGTGAGTATGTCGGCCGCATCTTCGATGAAGTGAAGCAACGCCCAATCTACCTGGTGGCCGATGATCTGGGGCAAGGGCTGGGCTCACGGCCGAAGCTCAACGAGCCACCGCAGTGAAGGCGACGCGGCGGCTGCACTTGTGTGCCGATGACTTCGGGCTGTCTGCAGCCATCTCGAATGGCATTTCGCGCTTGGCCGACGCCGGGCGCTTGAGTGCGGTGTCGTGCATCACGACGGCGGCGCATTGGCCGCAGGCTGCTTCAGCGTTGCGCCATTGGCCAAACTCGATCGAGGTGGGCCTGCATTTCAATTTGACCGAAGGCGCGCCGTTGAGCACCGAGCTCGCGCGCGTCTGGCCGGTGTTTCCAACCTTGCCCAAACTGTTGGTGATGTCGCATCTGCGCCATGTGCCGCGGCAAGCCTTGCGCAGCGAATGGCAGGCGCAGATCGATGCGTTCACCTCCGCCACCGGCCGGTCGCCGCGAATGGTGGATGGTCATCAGCATGTTCATCATCTGCCGGTGATTCGCGACATCGTGTTGGCAGGCGTGGAGGCGCTGCCCCTGGCGCCGGCCGTGCGCTGCACCGGGCGCTTGCTGGGGCCAGGGTTCGGCTTCAAACGATTCGTCATCGAACGGTCGGGTGGCCGGGCCTTGCGTGCCGAGTTGAGGCGGCGCGGCTTGCGACACAACGCCGGCCTGCTGGGGGCCTATGACTTTATCGACACCGACTATCGCAGCCGCATGCAAGGCTGGTTGAGCATCTTGCCGCCCAAAGGCGGGTTGCTGTTTTGTCACCCAGGCGAATTGCCGGGTCGAGATGAGATTGACGTGATTGCCGCAGCGCGCGTGCGGGAACTCGGCTATCTCGGCAGCGAGGCCTTCGCTGCCGACCTGGCGGCGGCCCAGGTCGTGCTCGGCCCCGCTTGGCGCGCCGAGCCGGTCGATTTCAACGGAAGGTCCACGCGCGGTTGATCGCAAAGGTCAACAGCAATCCTGTGAGGGTGGCGATGGCCTGTGACAGCAAGTAGTGCCAGCCCAGCGCAACACCTGTGGCGACGATGCCCATGCCGACCACGGCACCGAGCCAGGCGGTGCCCTGGAACTTGAGCCAGGCGCTGAAGCCGTTTCCTCGGTGTTCGAAGGTGAAGCGTCGGTTGCCGAAGAACGCGATCTGGGCACCGAGCACTGCTCCGGTTCCCGAGCCCAGGGCCGCAGGCCAGTGCAAGCCTTCGACTGCCGTGACCAACCAGGCGTAATGGGCCGCCGTGGCAAGGATGCCGACCAGGCCGTAGCGGATGAAGCGGCGCATGAATGACGAAGCAGGGTTGAGGGCTGAGTGCGTTGAAGGGCTGTTCGGGCGGCCCGCCGATTACACATCAGCATGCAACTGCATCTGCGTGGCCGGTGATCCACATCTTGGCGTACCAACACAGCTCATTGCCAACGAATGCCGCTTCGTGCAGACCCTCCGGGGTCTGCCCCCTGTCCCTCGGCACATCGGCGTGAGCTGTGAATGCCCGTTGCGACTCGACCCTGAACCCCCAATGATCTCGGCGAGATCATCGGCCGTGTCCAATCCCGCTACATCGAGCCGCGCCACCGCGCGAGGTGTTTGCGCCTTTGCTGACCGACCTGCTCGACGTGACCGGCAGTGGCTACGGCTTCATGGCCGATGTGTTGCGTGATGAGCATGGTGCGCCTTATCTCCGGATCTCGTTGCTCACCAATATCGCGTGGGACGAAGCGACCCGCGCGCTGTATGAGCGCCATCTGCGGGGCGGCTCGTCGGATGCGCTGGAGGTCCGCAATCTGCATTCTTTGTTTCGCGCTGCCTTGCGGGAAGGGCGCACGCTCATCAGCAACGATGCAGCGAACGACCCGAGGCGCGGCGGCCTGCCATCGGGCATCCGTCGCTCAATGCATTCATGGACGTGCCGCTGTTTCACGGTGGCGAGATGGTGGGCAGGGTGGGCCTGGCCAACCGAGTCGGTGGCTATGAACAGGCCTTGGTCGACCGCCTTCAGCCGCTGTTCACCAGCGTGGCGTATGGCGCTGTGTTTCGGTGTTGTTCGGTGTGGACGTAGCGAAGCCGGTCCCGGACGTGGTGCGGTCGGGACCGGTTAAAAAGGGTGGCGACGATCTTCGGCGCGGTGCAAGCCGATGCGAAACGGCGCGCCTTGGAGCACGCGCTGCGATGCCAGCAAGCCCAGCTGAAAGCGACCTTCGATCTCGTGACGGTCGGCATCGTGCAGTTGTCTCTCGACGGCCGCCCGCTGCTGGTTAATCAACGCTTGTGCGACATGCTGGGCTACAGCCATGAACAACAGCTGGCACTCAGTGAAGCCAACCTGGCGGTTCCAGGATCGGGGATGTCGCATCCTTATACGGTGCTGTACGCAGAAGACAACCCGATGAATGTCGAACTGGTGCGGCAAGTGATGAAGATGCGGCCGGCCTGCCGGCTGCTTGTTGCCATCAATCGCGCTCAGGCGTTAGAACAAGCGAAGCAGGAGCGGCCCGATCTGCTGCTGGTTGACATGCACCTGGGTGACATGAGCGGCGTGGATCTCGCCCGGCTGCTCGACCGTGATCCGGCATTGAGCCGTGTGCCGCGCATCGTGTTGTTGGCCGACGCGACGCCGGATCAATTCAATGCTGCCATGTCAGCGGGCTTCGCCGCCTATCTGACCAAGCCGATTCACGTGGCAGAGCTGCTTCGCAGCCTCGATGGGTTTCAGGCCCGGAAGGCATCGGGCAACTGATGCTTCGTCTGATGCCTTGCCGATGGCGCTTTCAGCGCAGTGTGTGAAAAAAGAGGGAAGCGGGACAGGATTCCGGGAGCTCGCTCTCATCCATCCCGGGTTGCCCGCTTCCCTTCGGACGTCACACGCGCCTGGAAACAGTCAAAAAAACAGAAACTGAAAAATCGATCAACGGGTGCCGCGAAGCGCAGCACCGGGTGGCGGAAACAAAGACATCTGAGCGCTTGCGCGGCTCGGTTGCAGAACCTTGAAAGCACGATGGGCCGGCGTTGACACAGTCACGGTGCGAGTCACCATCGGCACCGCGCGGGTCATGGCCATGGGCGCCACGGTTTTGGGGGTCGGGGTCATGTCGGCCTCTTGATGAAAGATCAGTGGCCGACCAGCCACTGGCTGGGAGCGAATTCGCTGGGACGCACACCGAGCGCTTCAACGCCGCGGGGTGAGAACGCAGTGGCCGCGCGGGTGAGCCAACTGCTCAAAACACCTTTGCGCGGCGCCACAGGCTGAGCCAAACGCAACATCGATGAAGCGCCACCTCTGCAACTCGGAGCTGCTGGCCGAAGGCGGCGAGGTGATGAACTTGAGCGTGAGAACAACGGCATGGCGCGACGTCCGGAATGTTGTGTCTGCGCTGCGGAACCATGTCAGTACCGCAGTGATTCGTGGAAGCTAAATCGCAGCTTCCATGCCAGTGCGCGGCTGCTTGCCGAGTGCCTGCCATTTGCCAAATCTTGCGAAAAAACGCGCAGAGGCCGGTCGATTTATGGCGATGCTGTGAGGTGGCAGTTACATCCTTGACTCGTTTGGTCGCCGGATTTTGCGCAAGTGAGCAACAACGGGTTGGCCTCGTCACGATTCAGGGGCCCAAGCGTGGCTCAGCGTGAGGGCAATCCCGCAATAAGAGCCCGCCGTACGTCGACATCGCTACAGCATCGTGTTACACAGTATGTGGCACCGCACCATTCGACAGGGTTGGGAGATCTTCGACGAGGGCGCACATGCTGTCTCGCAGTTCTGCATCTCGCTGGCTGATCCTGGGGCCTTTCCTCGCAGGCGTCGTCCTGCTGGCTGCTCTGGGCGTGGCCAGTGTGGACATGATGTCGGCGGTGCGCGCCTATGTTGGCGGTGAAAGCCATTGGTCCAAGGGCCAGAAAGATGCGCTGTATCACCTGGGCCGTTACACCCAGTCGTTCGATGCCCATGACTACGAACGATTCCTGGAAGCGCTGGCGGTGCCTTTGGGCGACCGCCAGGCACGCTTGGAGTTGGAAAAGTCGGTGCCTGACCTGGCGCTTGTGCGGCGTGGCTTGACCGCTGGCGGCAACCATCCCGATGACGTTGACGGGATGATCATGTTGTACCGCCGCTTCCGCAATGTCAGCTTCATGTCCGATGCGATCGCGATCTGGGCGGCCGCCGATGCCGACGTGATGGAGCTGAGCACGCTGGCAACGCAGGCGCAGGCGTTGATTGCCGCTGGCGACACCCGGTCGGTGCGCTTGCAGGCCTTGCTGTTGCGCCTGCCGGATTTGAATCGGCGATTGACCGGGCTGGAGCAGCGCTTCTCGGCCAAGCTGGGCGATGCCTCTCGCACCTTGCAGGAACTGATGCAGATCGCCATCGGGTTGCTGGCGTTGGTGCTGGGTACTAGCGGCGCAGCAGTGATGCTCGGGTTGATGCGCTGGCA
>CAHJWV010000531.1 GCA_903643055.1 Burkholderiales bacterium
TCGATCAGATTTTCACCGCAGCGCCAGACGCCACGGTGCTGGTCTCCAACATCGTGCCGGCTTCAGATGCCGGCCGCCAGGCACGCATCGTCGCCTTCAATGCCAAGGTGCCCGGCATCGTTCAGGCGCGCGCCAACGCCGGCAAGCATGTGCTGTTCGTCGACATGAGCCGCGTGTCGCTGGCCGACATGGCCGAAGGCCTGCACCCGAACGACAACGGCTACCGCAAGATGGCCGAAGCCTGGAACGAGGGCATCAAGAAGGTCATCGGCTACGGCTGGATCAAAGACCCGGTGCCGCGCTTCCAAGGCAAGTACCAGATTCAGAATGTCGGCAGCAAGCTTGCAGTCACCGTGGCGGGCGCCTCCACGATGAACAGCGCGGCGATCACCCAAAACAACTTCAACAACGCCGACGAATCGCTTTGGACTTTCGAGCCCGGCAACATGGGCTACTACGCGATCAAGAATGCGAAGAGCGGCCTCTACTGGAACGTCTCCGGTGGCTCGACCGCGCAGGGCGGCTCGGTGATCCAGTGGCCATCACAAGGCACGGGCTCGACCAACGACCGCTGGCAACCAGTGGACAACGGTGACAGCACCTACACCTTCGTCAACCTGAACAGCCATCAGGCGCTCGACGTGCCCGGTGGCAGCCTGAGCGCCGGCACGCCGCTGCAGCAGTGGGGTCGCAACACGACGACGGCGCAGAAGTTCAAGCTGATTCCTCAAGGCGCGATCAACCTCGTGGCAACGCAATCGGGGCGCTGCCTCGACAACGCCAACACGGCCAACAACGCCAAAGCCCTGATTTGGGACTGCACCGGCGAAGAGAACCAGCGCTGGGTGCGTGGCGCCAATGACAGCCTGCAGGCCTCTTTCGGCAAGTGCCTGGACGTGCTGAACCAAGGCACGACGGCCGGCTCGACCGTGGGCATCTGGGATTGCACCGGCAGCCCCAATCAACAATGGCTTTTCAGTAACGACGGCAGCATTGTCAGCGCGCAGTCGGGCCTGTGCCTCGACATCAGCGGCGGTGGTACCGGCAACGGCAGTGCCGTGGTGCTGTGGAACTGCACAGGCGGTACCAACCAGAAATGGGCCTTGCGCTGATGCTCGGCTGAAACGGCGTTTGCGAAGGAAGAGACCCCGCGTCTTTCCTTCATGATGTCTTGCTGAACGCTTGCGCCGCCTGAGCGATGCAGCCTCTCCAAACCGCTGGTCGACGCATGTCTGCCAGCGGTTTTTCATCGGGCCGTGCAATGCGCCCGTCCCATGCGCTCACGCAGCAGGCCAGCCCATGCCAACGATCACCGCCGCATGAAGACATGTTGCCAAGCAGGCATGGGGCCGATTGACACCGAAGCAAGCCGAAGGCCGCCGCTCTGGACAGGAAACCTAACTCTGTACTGACGCGAGTCAAAAATTTGCGTCAGCGACCAAGCGGTGAAGACCCTGCGTCATCAGACCGCGGCAGATGCCGTCGCAGGGGCTTGTGGCCCGTTCGGTGAAAACCGTGGCGGCGCGGTCACAATGCGCGGCTATTCCGCGGCTTCCCGTCGTTCATCCATGAATAAAACCCCTTTGTCCTGGTTCGCTGCCCTCCTGATGCTCAGCGCCTGCGCTGGCGCGCCAACGCCTGACGCGCCGCGCAACGTCCCGGTCGCGTCACCGCTGCCCGAAGCGCTCCAGCCCAACGCTAACCTTGTCATGCAAGGCATTCCACCGGTTCCGATGAGCCTGGTGAACCAGGTTCAGAAATACACCGATTTCCGCGGCCACAGCTTTGCCGACTGGCACCCGACCCGCCGTGAGATGGTGATCTCGCACCGCAAGGCCGGTGGCAGCACCAATCAGCTGTTCCGCCTGAGCGGCCCGTTGGCAATGCCCGAGTCGCTGACCGATTTCAGTGATCCGGTAACTCGGGCGAGCTACGAACCACGCGATGGCAACTACCTGGTGTTCGAGCGCAGCCCGGGTGGCAGCGAAGCCGATCAGCTGTACCGGCTCGACCTGCCCGGCAAGCAAGTCACGCTGCTGTCCGACCCCAACGAGCGCCACCAGATGCAAGGCTGGCTGCACCGCAAGAGCCTGCTGCTGACCAGCTCGCTGCCCCTGGATAAAACGGCCGAAGGCGGCAAGCGCAATGTCGTCAACACCACCTTCCGGCTGATCGACCCGCTGAACCCGAAAGCCAACCGCAAGCTGTTGGATCTGCAGGGCGGCGGCTGGTCGGCCGGCGGCATTTCATCCGATGACAAACAGGTCGCGCTGAACCGCTACATCTCGGCCAACGAATCACAGGTATGGCTGCTTGATCTGGCCAGCGGCAAGACCCGCCAAGTGCTGCCCGCGCCCGGCAGCAAGGAACGCGCGACCTACCAGGCCGGCGAATTTATGCCCGGCAACGTCGGCTTCTACGTCACCAGCGACCGCGCGAGCGAGTACGACGAACTGATGAGTTATCGGCTGGCCAACCGCAAGCTCACGCGCATCACGTCGCACATCGCCTGGGACATCAGCAGCGTCAGCGTCACCGAAGACGGCTCGCGCATTGCCACCCGCGTCAACGCCGATGGCCGCGAAGAACTGCATCTGTTCGACGGCCGTACGCTGAAGGAACTGCCGGCACCGGTGCTGCCGGCTGGCAGCATCGGCACGGCCATCTTCAAGCGCAACAGCAATGAGTTGGCGGTATCGGTCAACAGCGCCCGCGGTCCGAGCCAGCTGTACACGCTGGCCGGCGAAGCCGGCAGCCCGGCCGAGCAATGGACGCGCGCTTACGCGCCGCCCGGCGTCGACATGGCTTCGTTCCAGGAACAGCAGATCGTGCGCTGGAAGAGCTTCGACTCGCGCGACATCTCCGGCCTGCTGACCCTGCCTCCGGCCCGCTTCACCGGCAAGCGCCCGGTCATCATCCTGATCCACGGCGGCCCGGAAGGCCAGGCCTCGGTCGGCTTTCTGGCGCGCTACAACTACTTCATCAATGAACTGGGCATCGCGGTGATCCAGCCCAACGTGCGCGGCTCCAGCGGCTTCGGCAAAACCTTCCTGTCGCTTGACGACGGCCGCAAGCGCGAAGATTCGGTGAAGGACATCGGCGCGCTGCTCGACTGGGTGGCCAAGCAGCCGCAACTCGATGCGTCGCGGGTCATCGTCAGCGGCGGCAGCTATGGCGGCTACATGAGCCTGGCCGTCAGCACGCATTACGCCGAGCGCATCGCCGGATCGATCGACGTGGTCGGCATCTCGAACTTCGTCACCTTCCTCCAAAACACCGAGAGCTACCGCCGCGACCTGCGCCGCGTCGAATATGGCGATGAACGGGATGCGTCGATGCAAAGTTTCCTGCAGTCGATCTCGCCGCTGACGAACGCCGATCGAATCACCAAGCCGCTGTTCGTCGTGCAAGGCAGGAACGACCCGCGTGTGCCTTTCACCGAGGCCGAACAGATCGTCGCCCGGGCCCGCGCCAACAAGACGCCGGTCTGGTATCTGCGCGCCGAGAACGAAGGCCACGGCTTTGCTCGCAAGGAAAACGCCGATTACCAGTTCTACGCGACCATCCTGTTCCTGCAGCGCACGCTGGGCCTCGGCCCGGTCAACTAACGCCTGGAATGGGGGCCGTGCGCAGATAGCTCAGCACACGGCCTTTGTAAGGCCCGCTGCCGTCCGGCAGGCGGGCCACTTTCAACTCATCGCGTGCAAAGCCCAGGGCTTCCATGCGGCGGTTGAAGCTGCTGCGGTTGCCGCGGTCGGGGTCAACGATGACCACCTCCATCGCGGCATTTGAATGCCGTTCGATGAACGCGGCGAGCAAGCCCGGTTGATCCCGCTCGTAGAGCACATCGCTGCCAATGATCAGATCGAACAAGCCCAGCGCCTCGTTTGGCACCGCCCAATCGCCATGCCGATAAGGCAGCGGCGGCAGCAGGTTCAGCTTCACGTTCTCACCCAGAAACACCCCCGTCAACGGATGGCAGTCACTGGCGGTCACGTCGCCATGCCGGCGATGCAGCGCCAGGCTCGCCAACCCCAGCCCGCAGCCCACTTCGAGGATGCGCCGGCTGCCCAGCACGGTGTCTTGCAGATGAGCGGCCAACACCAGCGCCGAAGGCCAGACCAGGCCGAAGAGCGGCCAGGTGGCCGACGACACGCCCAGCCGTGCGGCCTCGCCATCGGGGTCATGGAACTGCTGCCGATCGAGCAGTGATCGCACCTGCATCGGCGCACCACCGACATGCAGCGTTTCCACTTTGACCTGATAGCCGGGCATGACGCCCTTTCTGCGCGATGACGCGCGTTGTGGTTGTTCGGATCGAACAGGCACAACGCTTCGCGAGAAGGACCTGCGGGGCCGAAAGGACGCTGCGCAGGCCATCGATGATGGCGCCACAGCGCGTTGCGAGCTTACTCCCTGCTTATGCTGAGGCCTCGAATCACAGGCACCTGCCCTCGCCTTTCAAAGGATCGGCCATCAGCGCCTGGCCGCACCGGCAACCCGCGCTGTTCGAATGCCCCTGCAATGGCCAATTCGCTCAAAGCGCATCGACACTCTCACCAACAGGCACCAAGCACCGCCCAAGCTTGCGCCGTTCAACCCAGCCATCAAGGAGCGAACATTGAATCCAGCCCATCAAATCAAGCCCATTGAATTGGGCAAGAGCGGCGTGTACGTCAGCCCATTGTGCCTGAGCGCCATGTATTTCG
>CAHJWV010000532.1 GCA_903643055.1 Burkholderiales bacterium
CATCTGGCCCTGCTCAGTGCCGCTTGTTGTGTCATTTGCTTGCGCTCTTTGATTCGGTTTTGTTAGCCGCTCTAAGCCCTCTGACTTCTGAAATCTGACATCGAGCATCGATGGTGATGCCACGGTGCCAGCGTCGGCGTCCTAGATCAACCTGCATCAGGTTGGGGGTCGAACGATTGGCCGATTACCTTGCCTTGTTGGCAGCGCTCGTGTCGATTTGGCCTTCACACGGTGGTCACCCTGACCCAGTCTGCCCGCCCATCGGCAGCGTTTGCACTCAGGCTGGGCTGAGGGTCATGCAGATGTCCCGAACCACGCCGCGCAGCCAGCGGTGCGCCGGGTCAGCGTCCAGGCGCGGATGCCAGATTAGCGACACCGCGAATTCCTCCGTCGGCATTGGCAATGGGAAGTGCCACATGCCCGTGCGCAAACCCTCGGTGTGCCGCTCGGGCACGCTGGCAATCAGGTCGGACACACGCGCCAACGCCAGTGCCGTCGAAAAGCTGCTGACGATGGCTGAGACCTGTCGTTCCAGGCCGAACGACATCAAGGCGTTATCAATCACCCCTTTGTCGAGGCCTCGGCGCGAAACGCTGATGTGCTTGCCGCTGGCATAGCGGGCTGGAGTGACTTCTCCCTCGGCCAGCGCATGCCCTGGCCGAACGGCGCCGATGAACCGGTCTCGAAACAAGGCCTGCACCTTGAGCTCCGGGCTGGTGGCGGTGCCCACGACGCCCACTTCGATGTCGACGATGCCATCGCGCAGCAGCGTGCTGTTCTTGTCGGGCTTGTCCATGAAGCGCAGCCGCGCTCCCGGCGCCTCTGCGGTCATGCGAGCCATCAGCGCCGGACCGAAGGTTTCTGCAAACCCTTCACGCGTGCGCAGCGTGAAGGTGCGTTGCAACCGATCGAGCGCAAGTGTGCTGGCGGGCCGAAGCACCGCTGCTGCGTCTTGCACGAGCTGGCTGACTTGGGTGCGCAGTTCGAGAGCGCGCGGCGTAGGAACGAGGGCCCGCCCGGCCCGCACCAGCAATGGGTCGCCGGTGGCTTCGCGCAGCCGGGCCAAGGCCCGGCTCATGGCCGACGGGCTCAGCCGCAAGCGCAAGGCAGCGCGCGCAACGCTGCCTTCGGCGAGCAGCGCGTCCAGGGTCAGCAGCAGGTTCAGATCGGGTGTCGACATCAATCGACCATAACAACACAGGCCCGTGGTGTGGCGTTTCGTGCAGGAATAAAGTGCAGGCCACGCGCTTCCGCGATGGCCGGGCCTTGGCTACGCTGCATCCACTCGATTCGGGTGCCGCCAGAACACGCCGCTAGAGGCCACATGAGGGGAGAGCCATGATGAAGCCGCTCGCGATAACGCGACCGATGCCCGACGCTGAGATCATGGCGCCAAGCCAGCCAGTGAGCCTGGGGCCGCTTGCGAGCCTTTCGCTGTCCATGCTGATGCCTTCGCTGGGCATCAGCGTGGCTCAGGTCGCATTGCCAAATCTCGCGCAGGCCTTTGATGCGTCATTTCAAGCCGTGCAGTGGATCGTGCTGGCCTACCTCCTGGCCATCACGGCGCTGATCGTCAGTGTCGGGCGGCTGGGCGACCTGATTGGCCGCCGACGCCTGCTGCTGATCGGCATTTCCGTGTTCACCGTGGCTTCGTTCGCCTGCGGTGCCGCGCCGACGCTCGGCGTGCTGATTGCCGCGCGGGCGGTGCAAGGCCTCGGCGCGGCCATGATGATGGCGCTGACCTTGGCGCTGGTGGGCGCGACGATGCCAAAGAACAGGACCGGCCAGGCGATGGGATGGCTTGGAACCATGTCGGCGATCGGCACGGCACTCGGCCCCTCGCTGGGAGGTTTTCTGATCGCCGGCCTGGGCTGGCGGGCGATCTTCTTCGTTAATCTGCCGCTGGGATTGTTGAGCTTGCTGTTTGCGAGGCGCTTTCTGCCGGTGGACGGGCCGAGCGTAATGAAGTTGCACGGTGTCGATAAGGCGCCCGGCGCTCGTTCCGGCCTGGACCCGCTGGGTTCGCTGCTGCTGGCACTGACGCTGGCGGCTTATGCGCTGGCAATGACGATCCATGGCCATTTCGGTGTGCTGCACGCGGCCTTGCTGGGTGTGGCGGGTGTTGGCGCCGGGCTGTTCCTGTGGGTTGAATCCCGTGTCGCGTCGCCGTTGGTCCGGTTGTCGATGCTGCGTGACCCGTTGCTGAGCGCGGGCCTGGCAATGAGCGCGCTGGTCTCGACGGTCATGATGGCCACGTTGGTATTGGGCCCGTTCTATCTTTCGCGTGCACTCGGGCTGAATGCCGCGAGCGTCGGCATCGCACTGTCGGTGGGGCCGATGTTTTCGGCGCTGACGGGCGTGCTGGCCGGCCGGCTGGTGGACCGCCTCGGCCCCGCCCGTGTGACCACCGTGGGCCTTTGTGCCATGGTGCTCGGCTGCTTGGTGTTGTGTCTGGTGCCGATGCTCATGCCGATGGCCGCGCCGAGCCTTCAGGGCTACGTCGGCCCGATCGTTGTGCTGACCGTTGGCTATGCGCTGTTCCAGACGGCCAACAACACCTCGGCCATGGCCGAAGTTCGAGGAGACCAGCGCGGCGTGGTTTCGGGGCTGCTCCAGTTGTCGCGCCATCTCGGGCTGATCACGGGCAGCTCGGTGATGGGCGCCGTCTTTGCATTCGCTTCGGCGGCAAGCGACATCACGGCCGCCACGCCGGGCGCCGTGAATTCAGGCATGCAGGCCACGTTCGCGGTTGCGGCCGTGCTGATCGCGCTGGCGCTCGCGATCGCACGGGGAACATCCCGCCACCGCCGATCGCTCGACGCTGCATAACATCACATCAGCGCATGTTGGTGAACCGACCCAGCACCCGGCGGGGTGCTTGGGTTCGGTGGAGATTTCGGCGGTTTTTCTGCGCGCTGAAGATCAGGTCACTGAAGGCCCGGCCCGGCATAACGGACGGCGGCGGCCAGCCTCTTTCGCAATTCCAAGTCGGCAGCTGCGTGCTCCGGCTGGAACTTGGCCCAGTGTTCGGTCATGCTGACCACCCCCGCCCATTGGTCAACCCCGGATTCATTGATCAGCGACAAGGCCGTGGCGCGCCATTTCGCATTGATCTGGGCTGGACGCTTCTCGAGTTCGTCGATCAGCAGCAGGGTCGTCATGCGCATGCCGTTCGACACCATGGTGCTCCAAAGCTTGCTGGAGGTGTCTTTCAACGCTTGTGGCACCGGGACGCCTTTCGTCGACAGCGATTCGCCCCAAAGGTTGTATCCGCCAAGCACGTTGCGCCCGTAACCCACGAAGTAAGAATAGTTGGTCAACTCGTGCAGCCGGTCGTTCGGGATGCGTTTGACACCGGTCGGGCTTTTCGCGTCGGCGGTCGTTGCCGCCTCGGGCAGGAAGCTGGCAGCCAACAAGCGCATGTGGGTCATAAAAGCCGCATGGTTGAACAGTCGGCCGTCATCGAGCGCCCCCACCATGTATTCGCCCACCTTGGTCGAAAAGCTGGGCTCCATCCGCGCAAAGCTCGGTTCCATCGTGAAGCCCATCCACATCCACGATTTCTGGATGTCCTGACGCTCCAGCGAAGGGTCGCGGTTCGTGTCGATGCTGTCGACGACGAAGGCGGGCAGTCCGAGGGCGGTGGCCACATCGCCCAGCGTTCCGTTGGGCCCCAAACCATCGACCTTCAATGACACCCGACCGAAGACAGAGCCCATCAGCCAGAAGTCGCTCGGCAGGAACGAGCGGTTGTTCCACTTTTCTTTTGCCACCGCGTTGAAAGCGGGGTTCTCGTCCAGGTATGAAAACGCCAGTGGGCCGTCAACGAACTCATGGCGCCGTCCCAACGCATCCATCCGCAACAGATGCTGCCCGATAAGCGTTGTGCGGAATTTGACCTTGAGCGTGTAGCGGGCCGTGCTGCAACGACTGACATCAGACGCCTTGCAGGGGCCGAGCGGCGTGGCCAGTTTCAGCATCGAATCGACCGCTGCATACATGGTCCAGAAGTTCTCACTCGACGGGTTGGCAAGGTACTTGGACTGCAAGGCTTCCCATTCGGCCTTGCGCTCAGGCAACGGAACGAATGCGACATCGGCGATCCAATCGTTGAACGTGCCCTCCGCCTTTGCATCATGGAACTTGTCGGCCGACCAGCGTGGAAAATCGATGCCCACCGGCAGATCGCGCAGCTGGATCAGCGATGGGTTGGCGCCGCCGTGGTTCGTGCCCTTCGCGATGTCGAGCATTTCGTCGCGCGCCTTCTGCGCCTGTGCGACGCTGGCGATGCGCGTAGTGCCGGTCAACGTCGGCAAGAGCTTGGCGACGTTTTGCGCGAAGGCGATGTCGCGTTTTACCGCTGCGAGGTTCCAGCCGTCGTTCAGGTTAGGCAGCAACACCGCCCCACCGGGCTGGAACGGGCGGAAGCTGCGCGCGTTCTGCGTCGGCAAGCCTTGGCTTTGGCGCAGGTCCTTGACGGCCTGCGCCAGAGCCGCAGCCTCGGCGGCCGTGGCACCGTCGTTGGTGGCGCGGCGCAGGATGTCGGCTTCCGTGGTTCCAATGCGTGCGAGGTCGAAGAAGTTCGGGCCGTGACATCCGGAGCACGCACCCTTGGGATGCTTGCTGAGCGTGTCGTCGCGCCAAAGTTTCAAGGCCAGCTGGTTCGCAGTGGCCGCGCTCAACGTGCCTCCGTTGGAGCCTGGCGATGACGCCGGTTGAGAGGCCGGCGTTGGATTTGGCGTTGGCGCTGGTGCAGGTTTTGGTGCTGGTGCTGGTGCTGGTGTGGGTGCTGGTGTGGGTGCTGGTGTGGGTGCTG
>CAHJWV010000533.1 GCA_903643055.1 Burkholderiales bacterium
ACTTGAGCTTGGCCTGGCCCGGCAGCACGTCGAGCTCGTCGTGCACCACCAGGATTTCCTCCGGCGCGATCTTGAAGAAGCGGGCCAGCGCCGCCACCGACTTGCCCGACAGGTTCATGAAGGTCTGCGGCTCCAGCAGCCAGACGCTCTGGCCAACCACGTTGGCGCGCGCCGCCAGGCCGTGGAAGCCACGCTCCGGCAACAGCGACAGCTTCCAGTCGTGCGCCAGCGCGTCGACCCACCAGAAGCCCGCGTTGTGTCGCGTGGCTTCGTACTCGGAGCCCGGATTGCCGAGGCCGACGAACAACTTGATCATGCGGCGGATTATCCCGTGGCGCCAAAGCAAGACGGCCTGCACGAGGCAGGCCGTCTTGAGACGCGCGAAAAGGAAGAAGCGGATTACTTCTTCGCAGCCGGCGTCTTGGCCGCGGGGGTTTTTGCCGCAGGCGTCTTGGCTGCGGGCGTCTTAACAGCCGGAGCGCCCTTGCCACCCTTGCCGGCCGGCGCCGCGGCTGCAGCCGCTTCGGCACCTTCGGCGGCCGGTGCTTCTTCTTCCTCGGCGGCCGGCGTCGTGGCCGAAGCCAGCACCGGATTCACCTTGCCGTGGCTGACCCAGCGCACGCCGCGCGGCAGCTTGATGTCCTTCAGCGTCAGGGTGCCGTTCTTCTTCAGGCCGGACAGATCGACCTCGATGAACTCGGGCAATTCCGCAGGCAGGCAGTTCACCTCGAGTTCGGTCAACACGTGGTTGACCAGGTTGTGTTCGAGCTTGACGGCTTCGGATTCTTCCTCACCCTTGAAGTGCAGCGGCACCTTCATGGTCATGCGGGTCTTGGCGTCCACGCGCTGGAAGTCGATGTGCTGCACCAGCTGGCGGAACGGGTGGTATTGCACGTCGCGCAACAGCACCTTGCTGACATTGCCGGCCAGTTCCATCTCGAGGATGGAGGCATGGAAGGCTTCCTTCTTGAGGGCGTGCCACAGCGCGTTGTGATCGATCTCGATCAGTTGCGGCTGGGTGTCGCCACCGTAGACGATGCCGGGCGTCTTGCCCGAGATGCGGAGACGGCGGCTCGCACCCGTGCCCTGCTTGGCGCGCTCGAAAGCGACGAATTTCATAACTTACTCCTGTGGAAGCCGACCGCGACCAGTGCGGCTCCGTTTTCAAAAAGGCTCACCCGAAGGGAGCCCGCCTTTTGTTCAGAACAGGTTCTCCTGGTCCGAAAACAAACTCATGACCGACTCGCCCTTGGCAATGCGCTGGATCGTCTCGGCGATCAGCGGCGCCACGGAGAGCTGGCGGATCTTTCCGCAGCCCAGGGCCCCGTCGGAAAGGGGAATGGTGTTGGTCACCACGACCTCGTCGAGCGCCGAGCCCTGCGTGATGCGCTCGATCGCCGGGCCCGAGAAGATGGCGTGCGTGCAGTACGCGTACACCTTCTTGGCGCCGCGCTCCTTGAGCACTTCGGCCGCTTTGACCAGTGTGCCGGCGGTGTCGATCATGTCGTCCATGATCACGCAGTTGCGGCCGTCGATCTCGCCGATCACATGCATGACCTCGCTCACGTTGGCGCGCGGGCGGCGCTTGTCGATGATCGCGAGATCGCAATTCAGTTGCTTGGCCAGCGCGCGGGCGCGCACCACGCCTCCCACGTCTGGCGAGACCACGATCAGGTCTTCGTAATTCTTCAGCCGCACGTCGCCCAGCAGCACCGGCGACGCATAGATGTTGTCGACCGGAATGTCGAAGAAGCCCTGGATCTGGTCGGCGTGCAGGTCCATCGTCAGCACGCGGGCCACGCCCACGGTTTCGAGCAGGTTGGCCACCACCTTGGCCGAGATCGGCACCCGGCTCGAGCGCGGGCGGCGGTCCTGGCGGGCGTAGCCGAAGTACGGAATCACGGCGCTGATCCGCTCGGCCGAGGCGCGCTTGAGCGCATCGACCATGATCAGCAGTTCCATCAGGTTCTCGTTGGTCGGCGCGCAGGTCGACTGCACCACGAACACGTCGCGGGCACGCACGTTCTGGTTGATCTCGACCGTGACCTCGCCATCGGAAAAGCGGCCGACGCGCGCGGCGCCGAGCGAGGTTCCGAGGTGCGCGGCAATCTCGGCCGCGAGGCCGGGATTGGCGTTGCCGGTGAAAACCATGAAATCAGGGTGGTGAGCCTGCATGAACGCGTTCCGGGCAACTCGAAAAAAGCCCTCCGAAGAGGGCTGCCTAGGATCCTGAAAATCCCTGCAGCCGGCCGGCCGCAGATGAAAATTGGCAGGGGAAGAAGGATTCGAACCTTCGCATGCTGGAATCAAAATCCAGTGCCTTAACCAGCTTGGCGACTCCCCTACACGGGTCGATGAAAAGTCTCTTGTGGAGACAGGCCACCTACCTATGAAATGTCGCTGGTTGCCCACCCGGCCAAGGGATGAACAGCCATGTTGCTGCATTGGCGCATCTGCCAGCCTGCCGGAAGTTCCGGAGCCTGCGGAAGATGCGCTTCCTGCGGCATCGCTGCGAACACGGCACTTCCGGAGCCAGTCATCCGGGCCTGCAAGCCGTGTGACCCGAGCCATTCGATGGCCTGGGTCACCGCCGGGCAGAGCCGCTGGGCAACCGGCTGCAAGTCGTTGTGCCCGAAACCGAAGATGTCGTATGCGGACGCATCGGTTTCACTGGCGCCTTGTTTTACAGCGAAGCCTGCGATTATAGCAGCCGACGTTGCGCGTTGAAGGTCCGGCGCGGCAAAAATCCGACGCGTGTCGAGCCCCTCGGGTGGTTTCACCACGACGAAGCGCGCTGCCGGCAGTTCGATCGGGGTGATCTCCTCGCCTATGCCTTCGACCCAGGCATTGTGGCCGCGCAGGAAGAATGGCACGTCGGCACCGAGCTTCAGGCCGATCTGTTCGAGCTGCGA
>CAHJWV010000534.1 GCA_903643055.1 Burkholderiales bacterium
TAACGCTGCGCCGAGCGCGGGCCAAACATGAAAAAACGCCGCCGGGGCGCAGGCCTCGGCGGCGTTTTCAATGGACCAGGGCGGCAAGCCCTGGATCGCATCGATCACGTGCGGTGTGCTGCATCCTGTTGAGTTTCGAACGGCAGTTTGATCTGTGACAGATCCTTGCGTGTTTCGACCAACACCAACGGGCCTTCATCGATCACCGGGGCTTGCTTGGGCTCGCGGGGCACGTGAACCGGCTTGGGCTCGCGCGATATGGCTTCCTGCACGTTGCGGATCTTCGATGCGTCGGAGTTGACCCACTGCAGGCCGGCCGATTGAGCGATCGATTGAAGCTCGTCGGTTGGCAACACGAAGGGCTCAGTCTCGGCAACAACCGCCACCGGGGCCGGTGTTGGCGCGGCACCCACGGCTGCCGGTGGCACCACCGCTGCCAAAGCGGCAATCGGCAGGGCGGGCGCAGCGACAGGCTGCACAAGGCCGGCGGCAACCGGTGCTTCTGCAGGCACAGGCGCTGCCGCACGCACTTCCGGCGCGGTCGCTTGCTGCGATTCGAAGCGAGACGCCGCGGGCTGAGCAACATCGGTCGGCGCTTCTGCTTGCAGTAGCGATTCCTGAGGTTGCTCGCCCAAAACGCCTGCTGTCGCCGAATCACTGCCTGTTGGAGCGCCTTCCGTACCTTCTTCGCGGCGTTCACGGCGATGACGATCCCGACCACGGCCACGACGACGGCCGTCGCGCTCACCACGCTCGTTCTCGGCGTCTGCAACCGCGCCTTCGCCTTCAGCCGACTCCAGCTTTTCAGCCACGGGCTCCTGCGCTGTTACCTCGGCATGGGCAACGAACGGCGTGTCATCGTGTTGCACCGGTGTCTCTTGCGCGCCGTTGGTATTCTCAATGCCTTCCGGCGCATCGTTCGGGCGCGTTTCATCCCCACGGTCGCGGCCTCGGCCTCCTCTGCGATTGCGGCGACGGGCTTGGGGCTCGCCTTGCTCTGTCGGTGCAGCATCCTGCGCGTTGGCACCGGGAAGCGTGTCGACAAAAGCGCGTGCCGATGTTCCGTCTTCGACAGCGGCTTCAGTCGGTGCGGGGCGGCGTGGTTCGCGCTCAGGGCGAGGGCCACGGCCGGGACGGCCGGCACCTTCGCGTTGTGGCTCGGCACTGCCAGCACCGCGGTCGCTGCGTTCGGCGCGCTCTGCACGCGGTTCGTTGCGAGCCTCCGGTGCTTCAGTGCGCGCTTCCTGGCGACGGCCACGTTCTTCCGGTGCGCGGCCTGCGCTGTTTGCAACCTCGACGACGGCCTCTTCCGGCTTGTCATTGCGTTCCGGGCGGCGGCCTTTGCCATCGCTGCGACCACCACGCTCGCCGCGCTCACCTCGTTCGGTACGTTCACCGCGCTGTGCTTGCTCGCCACGCGGTTCGCCATTGCGGCCCGCACCGCCTCGTTCGCCGGGCTTGTTGTCACGTCCACCCCGTCCACCGCGGCCGTTGCGCTCGCCTCGGCCTTCACGGCGATCGTTCGTGTCCGACGTGGCGACGACGGGTTCGGTGTTAGCAGGTTTGATGGCCGCAGCCGGCTCGCCGCCACCGAACAGGCTCTTGATCCAGGAGAAGAACCCACCGCCTGCGGCTGGCGCGGGCGTGGCCGCCACTGGCGTCGCAGCCACGGGCGTTGCGACCGGTGCTGGAGCCGGCTTGGCGACGGCGATCGGTGCCGGCGTTTCCGGCAGGATGCCCTTGATCACCGGCTCTTGCTTGGCCTTGGCCTTTTCGCGGCGCGTGATGCCGACTTCATCGTCCGGCTCCTCGATCATCGAGTAGCTGACCTGCAAGTTTTCCAGGCGCGGGTCGTCGTGGCGAAGCCGCTCAAGCCGGTAGTTAGGCGTCTCGAGGTGCTTGTTCGGTACCAGCAGCACGGTGATGCGCTGCTTCAGTTCGATCTTGGTGATTTCGGTGCGCTTCTCGTTCAACAGGAACGAAGTCACCTCCACCGGCACCTGGACATGCACGGCGGCGGTGTTGTCCTTCATCGACTCTTCCTGAACCATGCGCAGGATCTGCAGCGCGCTCGATTCGGTGTCGCGGATGTGGCCGGTGCCATTGCAGCGTGGGCAGGTGATGTGGCTGCCTTCGCTCAAGGCCGGGCGCAGGCGCTGGCGGCTGAGTTCGAGCAGGCCGAATTTGCTGATTGAGCTGAACTGCACGCGGGCACGGTCTTGCCGCAGCGCATCGCGCAAACGGGTCTCGACGTCGCGGCGGTTCTTCGACTCTTCCATGTCGATGAAGTCGACGACGATCAGGCCACCCAGATCGCGCAGACGCATCTGGCGCGCGATTTCATCGGCGGCTTCGAGGTTGGTGCGGGTCGCGGTTTCTTCGATGTCCGAGCCGCGGGTCGAACGAGCCGAGTTGACGTCGACCGAAACCAAGGCCTCGGTATGGTCGATCACGATCGCGCCGCCCGACGGCAGGTTCACCGTGCGCGAGAACGCGGTCTCGATCTGGTGTTCGATCTGGAAACGGCTGAACAGCGGCGCGTCGTCGCGGTAGCGCTTGACCTTGGCCGAGGCCTCCGGCATCACATGGCTCATGAACTGCTGAGCCTGGTCGTAGATGTCGTCGGTGTCGATCAGGATCTCACCGACATCGGCGGTGAAGTAATCGCGGATCGCGCGGATCACCAGCGACGATTCCTGATAAATCAGGAACGCGCCCTTGCCGCCTTGCGAAGCACCGTCGATGGCGCTCCACAGCTTGAGCATGTAGTTCAAGTCCCACTGCAACTCGGGGGCAGTGCGGCCGATGCCGGCCGTGCGGGCGATCAGGCTCATGCCCTTCGGATATTCGAGCTGGTCGAGGTTTTCTTTCAGCTCTTCGCGGTCTTCGCCTTCGATGCGGCGTGAAACGCCACCACCGCGCGGGTTGTTCGGCATCAACACCAAGTAGCGGCCGGCCAAGCTGATGAAGGTGGTCAGCGCGGCGCCTTTGTTGCCGCGCTCTTCCTTTTCAACCTGCACCAGGAGTTGGTCGCCTTCCTTGATGGCGTCCTGGATGCGAGCGGTGCGCACGTCCACGCCATCGCGGAAGAAGTTGCGCGAGATTTCCTTGAATGGCAGAAAGCCGTGTCGGTCTTCGCCATAGTCGACGAAGCAGGCCTCGAGCGAGGGCTCGACGCGGGTCACGACGGCTTTGTAGATGTTGCCCTTGCGTTGCTCGCGGCCTTCGATCTCGGTCTCGAAGTCCATCAACTTCTGACCATCGACGATGGCCAGGCGACGCTCTTCTTGTTGCGTCGCATTGATCAGCATGCGTTTCATATCTGCTCCTTGGTTGCGACCGCTACGCAAGCGGGCCGTCGCAACTCGTTCAACATGCCGCCTCTGAAACTCAGGGGCGGCTCATCGATGCACGAGAAACGGAGATGAACCAGAAGGAATCGCCCTGGACTGAAGTGGACATGGCATCAATCATCAATCGATTGGTGGCCGGTCGGGCAGCAGCGTTGGCGCATGCGTGGCAGTGGGCACAGTGGGCCGCGAGGCTAGTGTTCGGGGTTCGGCCGCAGCAATGCCCACGCGCAAAGCCTGCAAGGCACGAGGCCTGGGCATTGCGCGCAATTGGCAGTGGAGGGTGGAAGCTGTGAACATCCGCTTTGATCACTGGACGCGGGTGGGAGACTTCAACCGGTCTGCACGAAGCGTGCAGCCGGGGAGGCGATGTCTCCCGCCTGGAAACCTTTTTGTAGGGTTCGTTCTTGTTTCTCTGTCACACGGGGCTGTGAGCCGCCTCGTCACTTGGGGACGGGCCCGCTTCACGCCGGGTGCGTTGCATCACCTTGTGGCCAGGCTTTCATCTGGCCGCCGCGCTTTGCTCGTGTCTGGCCGCAGGTGCGACGTAAACTCTGAAAAATCAAACACTTACAGCAAAAACGTGGTGCAACGCATTATAGGGGCCAAAACTGGCCCGACAACAAGCACCCAGCTGACGTCAACGTCGCCCAAACCTGCGGTTCAGACCGTTGAAGTTGATGAGTCGTCCGAAGGGCAGCGGCTTGACAACTTTTTGATCAAGCTGATGAAGGGCGTTCCGAAAACTCACGTTTACCGTGTCATTCGTTCGGGAGAGGTGCGCGTCAACAAGGGCCGGGCGGCGGCCGACACGCGCTTGGCGATGGGCGATGTCGTTCGCGTGCCGCCGGTCCGCATGGCCGATAAGAGCGAGGCGCCGGCAGCGCCCGCGCGCGAATTCCCGGTGGCCTTCGAAGACGAGCATCTGCTGGCGGTCAACAAGCCCGCTGGCGTGGCCGTGCATGGTGGCAGTGGTGTCAGTTCGGGTGTGATCGAACAGCTTCGCCAGGCACGCCCCGATGCCA
The DNA here is from genome assembly GCA_903643055.1 of Burkholderiales bacterium. Next base: position 4,376 of record CAHJWV010000534.1, read on the forward strand.
AGTTTCTGGAGCTGGTCCATCGCCTGGACAAGGAAACCTCGGGGCTGTTGCTGGTCGCCAAGAAGCGCTCGGCGCTGGTGGCGCTGCAGGAGCAGTTTCGAAGCCGTGAGACCGGCAAGACCTACGCGGCACTAGCGATTGGCACCTGGCCTGCCTCACGGCGGGTGATCGATGTAGCCTTGCACAAGTTCTTGACGAGCGATGGCGAGCGTCGCGTGCGTGCCATTGATGCGGGCGTAGTGCAAGGCGATGGCGAACCGGAGGGCCGCCGCTCGATCACGCTGGTGCGAGTCGCTCGGCAATTCGCCGATTTCGCTTTGCTGGATGTGACGATCAAGACCGGCCGCACTCACCAGATCCGCGTGCATCTGGCAAGCGAAGGCCATCCAATTGCCGGTGATGAAAAGTACGGCGACTTTGCGTTGAACAAGGCGTTGGCAAAAGGTGATGCGGTGCGTGGCCATCGCTTCGATCGGATGTTTTTGCATGCACGACGGCTGCGCTTTCAGCACCCTGCGACAGGCGAGGTCATTGAGCTGGAAGCCCCCTTGCCACGAGAATGCGAGGATCTTTTGCAGGCGCTTCAACGATGACCCGACCCCGTCAGTTCGACCTGATTGCTTTTGACTGGGATGGCACCTTGTTCGATTCGACCGCCATCATCGCCCGCAGCATCCAAGCGGCTTGCCGCGATGTCGGCGCGCCTGTGCCGAGCGATGAATCCGCCAGCTACGTGATCGGCCTGGGTTTGCTGGAAGCACTGCAACTCGCCGCACCCGGCCTTTCGGCCCAACGCTATGCGGACATGGCCCAGCGTTATCGCCATCACTACTTTGCGAGCCAGCACGACATCTTGCTGTTCAAAGGCACGCTGGTGATGCTGCAGGCCTTGAAGGCCCGCAATCACTGGCTGGCCGTGGCCACCGGCAAATCGCGCGCCGGTCTCGACGAGGCGCTGCAGACCGCAGAGCTGCGCGGTGTGTTCGACAGCACGCGCACGGCCGATGAAACGGCCTCGAAGCCGAATCCACAAATGTTGATCGAGCTCATGCGTGAGTTGGGCGTCGAGCCTGAACGCACCTTGATGATCGGCGACACCACACACGACCTTCAATTGGCGCGCAATGCCCGAGTCGCAAGCGTCGGCGTGAGCTACGGCGCGCACGAGCCCTCCTCCTTCGAAAGCCTGTCGCCGTTGCACGTCGCACATTCGGTCGATGACCTGCATCAATGGCTGATCGCCCATGCCTGACGCCGTACCGCCTCTTCCGCAACGGCTGTGTAGCGCCGATGAACTGGCCGAGCGCGGCAAGGCGATGGTGTTCGATGTCATGCACTACCGGCAACCTGCGCGCGCCTTCGTGCTTCGCTTCGAGGGAAAGGTCGTGGCTTACCTGAATCGCTGTCTGCATGTGCCGGTCGAGATGGATTGGCAGCCGGGCGAATTCCTCGACGACCAGCGCGAGGTTATCCTGTGCGCCATTCATGGCGCGGCGTATGAGCCGTCGAACGGGCGCTGTGTGGGCGGCCCCTGCGGGCGAGGTGCGCTGACCTCGTTACAGGTCGAGGAGCGTGAAGGCCAGGTGTATTGGTATCCTTCCCGCGACACCCAACCGACCCTTCCCGCATGAACCCCCAAGAAGACAATGGCGCCCCGGCAGCGGGCGCACCAGGCGTTGGCGCGCCGCCGCCGACCGCGCCTGTGGACACGGCAGCGCCTGCGACGCCTGCCGTGGCGCCCCATCTGGAGAGCGTGCTGGCTACGTTCGCCAGCGAGTATTTGAAAGAGCGGCGTGGCGACCGACGCTGGCGCGTGGTGTTCCGTTCGCTGTGGCTGTTGTTCTTCGTGCTGATCTTCTGGACCGCGATCAGCGCACGCAATCAATCTTCGGCCACGCATGGGCCGCATACCGCGCTGATCGAAGTGCGTGGCGAGATCGCCGAAGACACCGAGGCCAGCTCGGAGATCCTGCTGGCGTCGATCCGCGCCGCCTTCGAAGACGAGGAGGCCCAGGCTGTCGTGTTGCGCTTCAACTCACCGGGCGGCAGCCCGGTGCAGGCCGGCATCATCAATGACGAGATTGTTCGCCTGAAGGCCTTGCATC
>CAHJWV010000535.1 GCA_903643055.1 Burkholderiales bacterium
GTTCGCGAAGGGCTGGCCAGCGCAGGCTTCGAAGTGCGGCTCGGCCAAGGCACCGGCGGCAAGCGCGACATCACGCTCGCCACCTATTCACCAGCATTCACGCCACGCCGCTCGCCCGCCCGGGCGACTTCGGCGCCACGCTCCGATCAAGCGGCCGTGATCGTCGGCGCCGGGCTGGCAGGTTGCGCTGCGGCCTGGGCTCTGGCCGAACAAGGCTGGCACAGCATTGTTCTCGACCGCCACCCAGCGTGCGCACAAGAAGCCTCAGGCAATGAAGCGGGCTTGTTTCATGGCATCTTCAATTCACAGGACGGCGCCCACGCACGCTTCAACCGCGCGGCCGCGCTGGAGATCCACAAGCAGGTTCAACATGCCATCGATCACCATGGTGTTGCTGGATCGGTGGCCGGCCTGCTGCGCCTGGAAAGCACGCTCGCGGATGCGCAAGCGATGCGCGATCAACTCACCAAGATCGGCCTGCCGGCTGACTATGTGCAAGCCTTGAGCGCTGAAGATGCCAGCGCGAGCTGCAGCCTGCAAATGCAGCAACCTGCATGGCTGTATCCAAAGGGCGGATGGGTAGCACCCGCCGGCCTGGCGCGCGCTTATCTGAAACGGGCGGCCGAGAAAGCGGAGTTTCGTGGCAATACAGTCGTTGACCGCATCGAACGGATCGGCGACCAATGGCAACTGCTGGATGCGCAAGGCGCGTGCATCGCGCTGACCAAGGTCGTCGTGTTGGCCAACGCCGGTGATGCATTGCGCCTGTTGAATGCAACCTGGCCGATCGCACGGGTGCGCGGGCAAATCAGCATCGCATCACCGTTGAACGGCCCACTGCCCTCCTTGCCACGCTTGCCGATTGCGGGGTCGGGATATCTGTTGCCACCGGTCCATGGGCGCGCTGTCTTTGGTGCTACCTCGCACCCGGGTGATGCCGAAGCGGCCGTGCGCGAGGCCGATCACTGGGCCAATCTCCGACAACTGGCTCGCTTGACCGGCACACCCTGTACGTGGACTCCGGCCGATCTGCAAGGCCGCGTCGGCTGGCGGTGGGTCACACCGGATCGCCTGCCAGTGGTCGGCGCCGTGCCGGATTTGTCTGCGAGCGATTCGCGCCAGATCGATCAGCCTCGGTTCGTAGTGCGAGAGCCCGGCTTGTATGTATTGACAGCCTTGGGCTCGCGGGGAATCACCTGGTCAGCTTTGGCAGCGCAAGCCTTGGCTTCGGCGATCACCAGTGCCCCATCTCCGATCGAAGCAAGCCTGCTTGATTCCATTGACCCCGCTCGCTTCATCACACGCGCCGTGCGACGGCAGGCCACGCCAAGTTGTACGGCTGAGCCTCAGCACAACTCGAACAGGCAGCCATCGTCCTCAAACGAGGCCTAAAGCGCTGCAATTCCAGTCCCGCAAGTGTTTTCTGCCAGCGTCAACTGCCATTCCCGAACCCGCACTCGCACTTTAAAAAAGCAAAAAACGGCCCCGGAGGGCCGTTTCAGTCGGACAAAGTGATTCAAGGAACCAGCGGAGCCAGTTGCTTCGCAAATGGGTAGCCTTGCAGCGCATCGTTATTGATCTGCCAGTTGAAGGCACCAAGCAACTTCGGATGCTTGGCTTTCAGCTGCGACCAGATACTCACCGCCCTTTCAATCGGCTCGTAGTTGTAGGCTTGCGGGTCGACGCCAAAACCAATCACCACGTGTTCTGCACCCAGTAAATTGACCCACACTTCAACATTCGGCAATATCCAGGCCGGATCGGCCAAATCGGGGCCGTCGTAATATTGTGGCGCACAAAAATCGAGAGCACCTGCATCCAGCATCTCTTTACAGAATGCTTGATCCACCTTGTTCCAAGGTGCAGGCGGCGCGGAAACGATGAATCCTGGATGGCGACGCTTCAATTCCTTTGCGATCCAAATCATTTCCGAAGTATCGGGTTTCTGAGAACCTTCGAAGGTGTTGAAGTCAAGTCCGTCGAAACCCTTCCATTCTTTGTAAAGTGAATCGATGCTCTCGACGAAGGTCATCGACTTCGCACGGTCTGGGAAGGACATACCGAAGCCGGCGCCACCGACCGACAGCAAGATCTTGCGCTTTTGAACGGTACGGGCGTATTGCATGTCCGCCACCCAGTTCGTCCATGCGCCATTTCCGTCAGCAGGCGCTTGCCACCGCACGACGCCGGTGGTGTCGCCGCCTGGAGGCGTCGCTGCAAACAGATAGATCATGCTGTAGTGGGGATCGATGTCTTTCAGACGGATTGGCGAACCCACCCACCACGGGTAATACCCACCAACGATCGAGCCTGATGCTCCTGGATTGGGAGCTGGTGCTGGTGCTGGTGCTGGTGCTGGCGCGGGAGCAGGAGCAGGAGCAGGGCTTGGTGCGGGTGCGGGTGCAGAGCCACAAGCGCCATTGGTGATCCAGGCTTGACCGCTGCCCACAGGTCCGCTGTGCGGTGTTGGGTTCTCGTCCAGCGTCTGGTAAGCCGCGGTGTAGTTCACCTGGTTTTGGCTCACATGGCTACCGCCCGGATACGAAACCGTCCGATTCCATACGGGTGCACAAACAGTAGTCTGTGCTACCGCTTGAAACGAAGTGATGGATAAAACAGCGGTGGTTGCTAACAACAAGTGCAATTTTCGTACGCGCGTGCGCGGATATGCATTCATTTAGTTTCACTTTCGATTAAGGATTTCTGACGAACACCAATGACTTCCGTCTTCCGATTGATTTCATTAATGTTTCTTCGTACCGTGCAATGGAGTTACCCCCACCTGGAAGAGCGCTCGAAACAGCGCAGCGAATTTTGATGCAAATTCATGCTAATCGA